>CAZDOM010000100.1:0-11041 GCA_964507015.1 uncultured Rikenellaceae bacterium
TATTCAGATAATTTACCAGCCTGTCAACCTCATCTTTGCGGAAAGTTGCATCACCCTTAATCATGTTAAGTGTCATATCCTCAAGCCCTTCTGATCGTGTTGTACCAGCCAGTCGGGCTGCCAGTTTCAGGAATGGTTTGAGACGAAAAAACTTCTCAAGGAACATTGGCATATTTTTGAATATCTTCACCTTCTCTCTCAGGTACATTGAAATTGCACCAAAAAAGACATGTGTGTCCATTTCATGGTCTTTATCGACATCCTTATCTGGCGGAAGATACAGTGGAATAGCTTTTGCCACCGTTCCGGGAACCTTCCTGATAGCTTTAACATAAAGCATGTCACGGTAGCAATTCGCACAGTAAAATGAGCCTCCCGAACCTGTTATGAGATATATAATTTTCATCTTGTTATTTTTCTCTGTTATTTTGTTCCGAATGCCAGTAATCTTCCATCTTCGGTTAAAAAATAAAACCTGCCCTGTGTTACTGCAGGTGAACTGCCAATGGGAGCCCCTGCATTAAAGCTCCATATCTTTTTCCCGTTAGTTAAACCCAGTATATAAATATTACCATCCATGGATCCGACAATTACTTTAGTAGGTGTCACTATAGCAGAACCAATAATTCGTCCATTTGTTCGGTATTTCCATATCAACTTCCCGTCAGTGGCATTATAACAATAGAGATACTTATCTTCATTTCCTATTAATACTGAATTACGTCCCACAGCCGGAATACCCAGAATTGCACCTTCCATCTCACCCATAGGTATATTCCATTCAATTTTTCCTGTTGACATATCAAGACAATACAGAGCCCCGTCATAATCTCCTACATATACCCTGTTATTGACCACTGCCGGTGATGCTGCTATATATGAACCTATTTCAAAAGTTTCCCTCTGTACACCCGTTCTGGGATCTGTCACCCTTATAATTCCGTCACATCCTCCAAAAATGATCTTATTATTAGAAACAGCAGGTGTTCCGTTTACATAATTATCAGTTTCCACTTTCCATATTAGCTTGCCTGTCTCCGGATTCACACAATGCAGGTAATAGTCATAACTTCCTACTATTATACCTGCATATCTGCCTGATACCCAAACATTCCCCGATCCAACTATCTGGTTATCTGTAGAATATGACCATACAATCTTACCGCTGAGTTTATTTATTGCTCTGAATACACCGTCTGAAGAACCTACAAAAACCTTGTCACCAAAAACAAGGGGAGGAGCTTCAATAGATTTACCGGTCTCAATTTGCCATTTTATCTTTCCTTCTTCATTAATTGCATATATTGTACCCTTGTCATTGCCAAAATAAATTACTCCATCACTGAGTACCGGCGAGGATTTTGTTCTGCCCTCCGTAGGTATACTCCACAAAAGGGAAGGAGTGGCTGATAACTCATGATTAGTATATCCTGAAAGATCGCTGTTCCCCCTGAAAACCGGCCAGTTATTATCTTCCGGCTGACCCACTATCCCGGGATGAAAAATTGTTAAAAGCACTATTATTGATATATACCTCATTTATAATATTTTATTTAAACTTACTTAAAGCTCCTGTCGGACATACTTCAACACACAGATCTGCCTTTTTCATAAGAATATCTTCAAATCCTTCTGTCAGTGGTTCCGATATTATTGAAACAAATCCCCTGCTAATAAAACAAAGGGAGGGCTCATCTTTACTGTCATCGCATATTCTGACACAGAGACCGCATTTTATACATTTTACATTCTCAAAAACCAGGCCGGTTTTATGGTTTATCTTCTTAAAAACAGGGGCATTCACAATTTTTCCCGTAGGGTCTTTTACTCCTAACTCAACTGCAGTATCCCTTAACCTGCAGTCTCCTGATGCACGACAATCACAATGCATACAGTTTTCTGCCTCAAGCGAGGCACTTTTAAAGTCTGTTATATCCCTGTAACGCTTTCCTTCGCCTGTACATTCCTTAAGCCATTCTTTTAATTCTTCAGCTTCAAGTCTGCCGATCCTCGATGAAAATTGTTTCCGTAAAGGGTTTGATACTTTTTTCTTATCCTGTTCCACGATATTATTAACAGCCTCATTATCTGTATCATTAGATCTTATATCTTTATTAATACTTTGTGAAACAAACAACATTAAATTACGTATTGATACCGGTTCGTCAATCTTCTTCCTGCGGCACGCATTTTCACAGTATCCGGAACAATCTGTACATACTATTTCCGGGGTTGTGATCTCCTTTTCTGCAAGGCTGACTGCGTCATCGAAACGTCCAGCCTGGAGCAGTCTGTTCATCAACGGTATGTTATAACCTGCAGGGCAAACAATCCGGCATGGTGCCTCACATTCAGCTCTGTGTTCTGAAAGGAGTAATTCAACAGCTTTCTTTCTAAGATCAACAACCTCTTTTCCTGATACGTCAATTTCCATTCCTTCCTGAACCAGTGCTGTACATGATGGAATGTAATTATTTGTTTTTGTGTCTTTTACCACACATACCATACACGAAGACCAGGGTTCTGTACCCTCCCTGTTGCATAGGGTGGGAATATGAATCCCTGCCTCTTGAGCAGCCTTCAGGATTGTCTGACCCGCTTCAACATTAATTTCTATATTATCTATTTTGATCTTCATTGATATCTACTATTTCAACAGCATTATCAGGACATACTACCCTGCAATTATCACATTTGGTACACAGATCCTGGTCAATTTCGTGTTTTTCATAGGGTTTGAATCCAATAGCATCAACAGGACACTCCTGGTAACATTTTGTACACCCTGTACAATTGTCATTTATAACATATTTTACCAGATCTCTACACTTTTTCGCCGGACATAATCCCCTGGTATGAGCCTCATATTCCGATCTGAAGTACATAAGTCCGGTAAGTACTGGATTAGGAGCGGTTTTACCAAGACCGCAGAGACTGCCATTCTTTACATCATGACATAATCTTTCCAGTTCATCTATCTCAGCCATTGCTGCTTTACCTTCACTTAACCTGGTGACAATATCCAGCATCTGCTTTGTTCCAACCCTGCAAAATGTACATTTCCCGCACGACTGTTTATGCGTGAAGGTCAGGAAATATTTTGCTATATCTACCATGCAGTCCGTATTATCAAGGACAACCATTCCGCCTGAACCCATCATGGCGCCCATCTCCGAAAGTTTCTCATAATCAACAGATGTGTCTGCAAGTCTCTCGGGTATACATCCCCCTGAAGGACCGCCTATCTGCACAGCTTTGAATTGTTTTCCTTCACCGACACCGTTTCCTATATCTTCTACTATCTGTCTGATTGTTATCCCCATCGGCACTTCTATCAACCCTCCTTTGGATATTTTTCCTGCAAGGGCAAAGACCTTTGTGCCTTTACTTTTTTCAGTGCCGATATCGCTAAATGCTTTGCTTCCGTTATTTATTATCCATGGAATAAGCGATAATGTTTCGACATTATTCACCAGTGTTGGTTTACCTCTGTATCCCTTTACTGCAGGATATGGAGGTCTGAAATGAGGAGAACCTCTTTTTCCCTCCAGAGAGGCAATAAGTGCTGTCTCTTCTCCACATACGAATGCACCTGCACCTTCAAATATCCTGATATTAAATGAAAATGAAGAATTACCGATATTCTTACCAAGGATACTCTTACTATAACAATCATTTATTGCATGTCTGACTCTCATAACGGCAAGCGGATACTCAGCCCTTATGTAGAAAATACCTTCCTGTGCGCCTGTAGCATAGCCGGCAATGAGCATTCCCTCAATTATCCTGTAGGGAAAAGACTCCAGAAGCATCCTGTCCATAAAAGCACCCGGGTCACCTTCATCTCCGTTACATACAATATATTTCTGGTTATCTGGTGCTTCAGTAAATATTTTCCATTTCTTTCCCGTGAGAAATCCCGCACCGCCACGTCCCCTAAGGCCGCTGTTAAGGATCGTATCTGTAACTTCTTCAGGTTTATATGTGTCAATAACTCTTGTTAATGCATCAAATCCACCAAGCATCTGATATTCATCAAATGATTCAGGAGAAAGGATACCACTGTTCAGTGTTGCTAAATGTAACTGCAAATTGAGAAAGTTATTGAGGTATTTCTCCCTTACTTCGCCAGGCAGGTTTACAGGACTAAAACTCTTCTCATCAGAAACAAGTGAATCGGCCAGATCATTCAGCCTGAAGAGAATCCTCTTGTTCAATGAAGCCGGTTTAATGTGTTTCAGCATTATTTCCTCTACCTGTTCTTTCTTTACATTTGTATACCTGTGATGAACATTCTCCTTTGTTACTATCTCCAGAAGGGGAGTCTGGTTACATACACCTACACACCCAACCGGTTTCAGCCTGATGTTTAAATTATAGCCCTCTTTAACATCGATCAGGCTTGACAAGATTTCTTTACTCCCTCCGGCTACGCAACATGATCCCAAACCTATCCTTACCTCCGCATCAAGGTTGTCTCCATCATCCTCTTCCGCTAACTGCGGTTCTCCTCTGTGTGAAGTAAGAAAATCATTTATTATCTCATCTGTCATATTGGGTTTAACATGACCATAGGTTTTTCCATCTATCTGAACCACAGGTGCTAATGTACAACATCCCAGACAGGCAACCTCTTCAATAGAAAAGAGATTGTCCTGCGATACATTGTGTGTATCATCAATTTTAAGTTCCCGTTGAAAGGCTTCAGCAATTAACTGAGACCCCTTAACATGACAGGCAGTTCCTGTACATATTTTTATTGTATGCTTTCCGACGGGAAGATGCCTGAACTGTGAATAGAAGGTTGAGACTCCTGATAACTGTCCCGGTGTTATTTCAGTAGTTTCACAAATATGCCTGAGAGCTTCAGAAGGAAGGTAATTAAGTTTTTTCTGAACCTCCTGGAGGATCAGAATCACCTTTTCCCTTTCGCCTCCCGTTTGGCTTATAACCTCATCAACTGCAGATTTTATCTCGTTGATATCAACCGGTTTGCAGTTACATTCCTCCGTCGTACTATGTATTTCGTCTTTTTTCACTGGTTAGCAATACAATAAAGGTTGTCCCTTCCTCTTATATAAATCATTTTGTCTGAAAATGCCGGTGTACAGTCAACAGGTTCACCTAAAGAAGATACTGATACCAGCTCAAAAGTATCAGAAGCTCTTACAATATGAGTTGTACCGCTCCTGTCAAGAAGGAACACCATATCATCAGCTATCACAGGTGAAGCATAGAACTGTTCCATGAAATAATGAGTCCATACTGTGTCACCTTTCTGGGCATTATAACATGCTACATCACCAAAGCCGGTAGCAACTACAAGTATCCGGTTGTTGGCAACAGGGCTGGAGACATCTGAAGTATAGGTATTATCCTCCCACACTATCGAAGCACCGGTTCCTGGTTTTATTGCTGCCAGTTTTTGATAATCCGTTACTGCATAGACCATTGTTCCGTTTACAGCAAGTGATGGAGCAACATCTCCTGCAAGACAGTCAACAGACCAGAGTTCTTTTCCGTCAACAGGATCAAAAGCAGTTACTGCCGGATTGCCATTTAATATTACCTGGGGTTTACCATTAAATGTTGCAATGACAGGAGATGACCATACAGGGCTACCCCTCCTTGCTGTTTCCCAGACCTTCCGGCCGGTGCCAATGTCAAATCCCATTATCGACAGATCGTCATTAGAATCATGCTGCAGAATGAGAGTATTCTCATGTATTACCAGTGAACTGGAATACCCGTAAACATTCTCAAGAGTACCGACATTCAGGGCCCACTTTTTGGTTCCATTGTGATCGAGACATATCAAATTTCCATTAGCAAATATTGCACAAACAGAGTTTTCGTTTATTGCAGCTGTTGATACAGCAAGACCAGCTTCGGCATCCATTTCCGGAAGCACGGAAGGTTCTCCCTGTATTCCCGATGCAGAGAAAGTCCATAATATATCGCCGGTATTCTTATCGATACAATACACCTCTCCATTTGACCCGTTTGCTGTTGTTAAAAAGAGCTTGTCACCCCATATAACCGGAGAGCTTTTCCCATATCCGGGTACCGGCAGCTTCCACTTAATATTTAATCCGGTTTCTGCGTCCCATTCTGTTGGATAATCCTTGCCTCCTGCAATTCCATGGCTATCCTCTCCTCTGAAAAAGGGATAATTGGTTGGGTCAGGACTGAATTCTTCAGCAGGGATTACATTATTTCCAGTATCAGACAATGAAGATCCTTCATTATCCTTTGCAGCAGTCTTCTCGGTTTTTACTCTTTTTGCAGTTCTTATATCGGGCAGATTACTTCTTAACAGGAAGGAAGATAATATTGCACCAACAGTAATTACTGAAGCGGAAATCATCAACAGTTTTCTTCCTTGTTGCTGTCTCAGTGCAGGAATAGGTTTATCACCCGGAACAGATGGTAAAACCTTATCGTTACCTGCTATCAACCGCTGGCATACGATAAAGATTATTGCACCTGCAATCAGAAGGTATGATCCGGTTTCAATCTGCCGGCGTGTAGCATAATAGGCTTTTCGTGCCATGAGATCCATAGCGCGTACCTGTTCAATTTTATTTGCATTTTCAGGATCCTTATCATACTCCTCTTTTATAGAAGCAAATGCTGGATTATCAAGCGGATTGATAGTCTTCAACTGTATCAGGCTGAATATCATCGTAAGTGAAACAATCACTGAAAAGACTCCTGCTATCTGGCTGATACCCTTTAGAATAGATATTTCTTTCTCTGTCAGCTTCATTATTTATCCTTTTTACTATTTACATGAACAGGACAATACTTAAAACAGCGTCCACAACTGTAGCATTTTCCCTGGTGAGGCTTATATTCTGTCCTTGTTTTTCTGGTTGTCATTCCCACCAGGCCTATTCCAAGGGATAATCCAAGAAAAATCCCTGCCCAGGGGGTTGCTTGTCTGAATCTGGAGATTATTGCAATTTCATTAGCAAACAGTTCCTCCTCTGTCTGACCTGATTCTTTAAACGCAACAGCTGCAAGTGAAACAGCCTCAATACCTGTCTCATGCTCCGCTCTTATCTCTTTAGCAAGCCTGACCTCCCTGTGTAGTCCTGCAAGTACTGGAGCAGTATTATATAAAATAAGAGCTCCGGCAGCCGCAAAAAGAGGAATTAACAATATATAGGCAATAAAATGTTTTCTTGCTTTTATCGGCTCTTCTTTGACCAGGTCAACGTTTGAAGGAAGTATTGCATCATAAGGACATGCATCTTCTTCACAAAGCCGGCAATTTGTACATTCTGCAGGAGTGATTGTAAGATGTTTTCCTGCAAACCTTGAAAAAATATTCAGCAGTACACCATAAGGGCATAAATATCTGCAATAAGGACGGTTTATGAATATACCGGCAATGAGTAATAGTACACCAAAGATTATCATTGTGTATTTGGCATCCAGCCGGAAGAATCCAACAAAAGGATCATACCTGCAGATTATAAACTGGCTCTCCATGGCTGCAAAAAGAACCGCAAGAGCCAGATAGATAAAGGGTATGGCAGCCATAACTGATTCAACTGCTTTGGGTAATTTGACAGGTTTAATTCCGGTAAGCTCCTGTATGGCTCCTAGCGGACATACCCCTGCACAGAAAACCCGCCCGAAGAGAAGGGCAAAGAGAAGGGGAATAAGAAAAAACAGAAGAGCTGTCAAAGGAATTGTATATCCGCTATTAAAAAGCGCAAGGGAAACATTCTGAACTGATCCTACTGAACAGATACAACCCTCACGGAAAAAGCCAAAATAAGCCAGTGAAAAAACCGACATCCAGACCAATCCCTGCCTGGATCTTTTCTTCACGGCAAGCCATGATGTAACCGATAATGCAGCTATTAATACACCAACATCTATATACTCCCATGCCTGTGACCTCTGTTGGGGCATCTGGTATTCCGGGTATTCATATCCTGATTCAAATTCAGGACGTGGAAACCTTTCCTGTGCATATATTACAGCATGCCAGAGAAGCATTATGGTGAGCAGAATGTATGGTATTAAGCGTTTAGTCATTTTACTGATTGCAGGTTGCAGGTTGCTGATTATCTGGTCTAATCACTTTTATCTTTTTACTTTTTACTTTTTACTTTTATCTTTTATCTTATCACACTGGTTCTTTGTCTTTTTGTATATACTGAAAATCAGCAGGTACCCGTGAAACAGCTTTTGACGGGCAGTTTCTTGCAATTGAACAGTCATTACAGTTAACACACAGGTCCTGTTTTATCTGCATGTAAAGAGACCCGTTTCCAAAATCCTTACAGCCTTTTACGCACTTGGCACAGCCATCACACAGATCCTCATCGATAGTATATTCAAAAAAGGGCTCTTCAACGAATTTCCTTGTGATGGCTCCTGTAGGGCACATCTGTACTTCAGCCCCGGTACTTATTGTCTTTGCACCCTCCTTCAGATAACCTCCGCAGAGATCACAATACCCACAAAGTGCATATGCATGAACACATTTTGATGCTGAAGGAGTAAGAACACAACTGGTCTTACAATTCCCGCATGTCGTGCATTTGAAAGGATCTATCTGCCATACATATCCTTTTGCCGAGGTTTTTCTTGAAAGTACCAGCGGCAGGGCAATGACAGGTGCAGCTACAATGATCTTGCCGGCTTTCTTTACAAAATCCCTTCTGGACTCATATTTATTTTTTTCCTCTTTCATTTCTTACCTTGTAAATACTTGCTGCAATCCACATCACCCTTGCATATACCCTTTCCAGGACAATTACTGCAATCATTTGTGGTACTTATTCTTCTGCCAAGAATAATTACAATAAATGCCAGGATAGATCCCATTATTATCCTGATCATTTTATTCAGGAAATCTGCTCTGTTAATTTTCTTCTTCATTATCTATAATATCATTTTGTATACTATTTAACCCCCCTTTAGGGGAGGCTGGGGAGTCATTTTCTTGTATACACATACAATTTTGAATCAGCCGCATTTACCCCATATATCCTTTCTCCATCTGATGATGCCACATCCAGCGGTACTGAAGCAATAAAATCATTTTCTGATGAAACATACTCAATAAATCCGCCCTCAGGGCCCATAATCTTTATCCTGTTTATACCTTTTTCAGCAGTAACAAAACCCTGAGGAATAAGAGTAAAATGAGCTGGATTACAACATCCGCAGAAATCTTCCGGATCACTTCCCGATTCACCAAGGGTCGATAAAATCTGTCCTTCGATTGTTCGTTTTTCAATCCTGAACTTACCTGTGTGTGCCATAAACAGATAATTATCATCAGTGAGGTTTACATCAAAATAGGGACTCGGTATGAGCAGTTTCTCTCCGAAATGGCCGATCATAGAAATTACTTCGCCATCTTTTTTAAGTATAAAAACCGTTTTATTCGCCGCATCTGCAATTGCCAGATAATCTTTATTTGAAGATACTGAAGTTATTAAACAGTTTGCCTCATATGGTCCCCATTCACTGATCAGCTTACCTTCTCTGTTTATCAGAAATATCAATTCTTCAGATGTTGCAAATACAGTGTCGCCATACACTGAAATAGCTGTAATCTTATCAGGTGTATCCAGGGTCCAGATTTCTTTTAAATCTTCATTGTAGCAGGATAAAAATGAATCACCTCCCAGATATATATTTCCATCAGGTGAAACAGCTACTGCCTTAAGTCCTTCTCTGATAAACACTTCCTGCTCTATTCTCCATTTATCAGGGGGTGTTCCCATATTATCAGCCGCACCGGTTTGCTCTTCGTCAGACCTTTCAGGCTGGGCAATGTCATATATAATATACCCGATAAAGGCCAGTATAATAACAAGAGAAAACAGAGCTAAAAATTTCTTTTTCGTCATAATAGGTTTTCTTTTCCAACATAAAGTGAGATCATATTTCTCGAATCCCTCAAGATGAGGTAATTACCAGTCAGGGCCATAGGCCCCCATGCTTCAATTCCATCCAATATCTTATATTCCGAAATGAGTGAAGCACCGGATGATCCCAGTTTAAATATATGAAGGACTGCATCATCATCCAGAAGAAACAACCTTTCGCCACTTATGATATATGGTCCCAGACCACGACCGTACCTGTTCTCCTTACCGCTTGACCATACCGGTGTGGTGAGATCTGATATATTATAACATACCAGTTGTTTCTTAAGTGATCCGGCATTTTCCGGCATTACTGACCATATAAGATCACCGGTAATCACAGGTGTATGCTGATCACTCGAAAGACCCTCCATGGCCTTATGCATTTCAATTACAGCAGCAGAAAATGATGAACCGTCATAGTTTATTCTTATTCTTGCTCCGCCGGCTCCGTAAGCACCAAAAACAGCTATCTCATTGTTGCCAAGAAGAATAGGAGAGGCAGCTGTTGTTGCAGGATTCCATTCTTTGGTAAGCCACAATAACTTTCCTCTGTCTTCAATCTCTGCTGATACTCCGCATACACCGCCGATTGCATTATAAACATACATTTTCTTATTATGTATCACCATTGGCATTATTGACCCGTGAGCCATTCTGAGAGAATCCCGGTTTGGTGTTCTCCATAATTCCTTTCCTGTGGCACAATCCATACCGATCATAAGAGCTTTACCGCCGGGGGCCAGCACAGCAACACCATTATCAATCAGAGGACACTGACCTGTATACCAGTCGGGAGTAATTTTCCCTTTGGTGGTTCCCGGGATACCGAACACCTTCTCCATGTCAAGTGTCCATAAAAGATCACCTGATTCCCGACTTAGACACATAACATGAGACCTGGGACCGATAGTAACAATGTATTTATCCGTTACTGCAGGTACAGTCCGTGAATAACCATGGTTTCTCTTAATATCTACATAATACCATCTTCTCCAGAGCTCTGTACCGGATTTTAGTGAAAAGCATCTTAGCATGTCTGCCTTCCGTCTTTCATTATAATCCATGACATAAACCCTGCCATCATATACGGCAGGACCCGCATAACCTTCTCCCAGGGTAACTTTCCATACTACACGCGG
>CAZDOM010000101.1:0-11003 GCA_964507015.1 uncultured Rikenellaceae bacterium
TAAGCTGGTCCATTAGGTTGTAAATGAAAAAATACTGACCCCCCTCCAAGAAAAGGTTCATGATAGTTGTTAAATTCTATTTCAGGTAAAAAATTATCAATATATTTAATTAGCCAGGTTTTACCTCCAGCCCACCTTAAAAAAGGTTTACAATCAATCTTTGCTTGAACTTTGGTTTCAGATTGTGAGATCATTGGATATCTTAATAACAAACATAGATTCTTCTAATATGGTAGATTCTGTAATGCTTATCAAAATTAGACTATTTCATGAATAATCTCAAACCTATTAGAAGTGAATTTGTTAACATATATGTACAAAACTATAACTCCACACCCATTTTGCTTCTCTTCGATCCGCAAAAAGAGTGTTCCATCCTGCCATTAATAATGAAAAACTTTTCCCCTACCCTTTTATTGACATTACCGACCTAAAGAAAGGCTTCAATTGGTGAAAGTCTCCGGCCATCTAACCTAAGCTATGTTAACATAATGCAATCCATTATAGGCATAAACGCCTCGCTTTCCCGTTTACACAGAAATTTGCGCTTAGCTCCGCTAATTGACATAATTTCAGATATGAGCCTGATTGCTGAGCCTGTCGAAGCACAGGATCATATCGGTAACGAAATTATGTCAAAGCAAATTTCTATCTCCTATATCGTTACCGATTTTATATCAAAGGAATTTGCGGTTAACTGATAACGTAATTTTCTCCATCGCTCTGCTGCCTTTTTTGCAGCTATAATTAATACTATATCAAATAGAAACGGCGACCGGCGTCAGGCATCCGGCAACAGGCTTTAATTCATCGAGAATCGATTATTTTGATTCTGGCAGTATTCTGGCCAGGAAAAAAGCTGTAGAGGTTTAAATAATCACTAATGTCTATATAGGAAGTTGAAGAGTTGAAAAAGTTGAAGAGTTTAAATGCTTAAGATGTATTACAACGTAGTACTGAGTTTTTTTTCATTTTCCACAGAATCTTTAGAGCAATTAAGCCCTGCCATTACGCCATTACGTCTTTACGCCATTTTATCACCCCTTCCAACATTATGTCAAATAGAAATTATGAATAACATGATTAATAACCGCATTAAAGCAATGATTATTCTGATTATTCTTCATGTATATATTTGATTATATACTGTATAGGCGTGTTTTACTCCTTACTGGTTACTGATTACCGATTACTTCTTTCTACTGCTTAAGCCTTCCTCTCCCCACTCCCCGAACCCGGATCACCTGAACCTCCCCCCCACCCCGGAGAAAAATTTAATCCCTTAATTAGACGACAATAAAAATTAATCTAATCTGATATAATAAAATCATTCAAATCTGATTTTCTATTCCACAGATAATGTTTAACTTGTTGTTCAAAAGAGTATGTTATTGTCAGTCAAAAAGCCCATATCTTTTAAAAATCAATAATATATGTGTTGCTACATAATGTGATTGATCCGGCGGTGCAGTAAAATAAAGCAATGCTCAATTATGGTCACGTTTGATATGTTTATAAACGAGGTAAAAACAAGGCGATACCCAGGTGACTATGTATGTATCTTACCATCAGATTTAAAATCCACGTAAACTTCAAAGATGAATACAGAAACATTTTCTAAAACTAGGGTTGGTAAAATATTTATCAAATTGCTTGCTAAAGCTATGGAAAGCAAATTCAGATATAAATTCTACCCCCCGAGTAAAATTCTTAATGGGACATCAGATTTAGTCGGACTAACAGTCTTAGAGATAGGTTGTGGAACTGGCTTCTTTACTATTCCTATAGCAAGATTAGTTGGTGACAATGGATCTCTTACTTCCATTGATATCTTACAAGAATCCGTTGATTTTGTATCAAAAAAAGTAGAAGCCGCCAAACTAAATAATGTAAATGTTTTCAAACGTAATGTATTAAAAACTGATTTCAATTATGGTACTTTTGATATTGTTATATTATTTGGTGTAATACCTGCCCCAATGGTCCCTTTAAATCAAATATTATCTGAAATTGGCAGAGTACTTAAACCAAATGGTGTACTATCAATCTGGCCTTCAATACCAGGATTACGAAATTCTATTCAAAAACATGGATCATTTTCTTTAATAAATAAGAGAAATAGTGTATTAAACTTCTCGAAAAATTAACAACACCTGTTGCTAACACGGACAATAAAATTAATAGGTCCAGCCTCCTCCGGCAGGAGGCGGATTCGGCCTTTGGTCGTCGAAGTCGACCTATGGCCGACGAAGACGGCTTGCACAGTTGTCACACGCCTGCCTGTCTGCAATCAAGCTTTCTTAAGCAAATATTCCTACAAGAATCGATGGTAGCCAATTAACAAGATAATGACATGTAATACCTGGCCATAAACTTCGTGTTTTCATATAGATTATCCCAAGCAACCATCCCAGCATAATCTGCAATACAAAGGCAAAAACTACAAATAAAATACCTGTATCTAGTAACATTGATATATCAAATGCAATATGTGTCATACCAAACAGGACTCCACCCCAAAGGATTGCCTTGTACTGACCAATAGCTCTTTCAAGCTTTGATTGGATTATTCCTCTGTGGAAAAATTCTTCAATAAAATCGTTATTAAACAATAATAAAATTAAAGTCCCCGCTGATATTGGATCACTACTTATTACTGCTTGATCAGAAATGAATGCTGTAATACCACTTATTGCTCCCAATGTAACAGCAAAAACAGCTACACTCGACGACTTAACATTCCAGGTCAGACCTAATTCAGCAGTTGACCACTTGCTTCGACGTATGATAAAAATAAATGGTATGGCAATATATGTAGTTGCAAGTATCGGGACATAAACCAATTCTATAAAAAATCTCTGACTAAAAATATTACTTAACCATGAAGAAATGACGAATATCCTCAGAATTGGAATAATTACCGCCAGGCTCCAAAGCAATAAAACTTCCCGGATTTCTTTCCTGGGTTCTGGACTTTCAGGAAATGGAGCAGGATAATTACCAATCCACTTATGTAGTATCAATATAAGCGAACCTATTGTTACACAGAATATTATGCGCCAGACTAGATCCATAAATCAAATTGTAGAGCTAAATTAAAATAAAAAAATAACAAACACTAAAACGGTCAAAAAAGTAAGTTGTCCAGCCTTCCCCATCAACAATAACTCCCTTTATTACCGGACCGTTATGTTTATGTCGAGTAACTCTACAAAATAAAAATCAATTATACTAGTTATTAAATGAAACTTTGAAATCAAAAACGATCAATCTAATTATTGAGTCCACTTCGAAAATAATAAATGAATGCATTTGCCACCAGGTCACCAGGACACCAAGACACCAAGAATCACAAAGATTTCATATTTAAAGACTTAGTCTTGATGAACCTTATTGCCTTTGTGCCTTGGTGCCTTGGGGGCAAGAAAAATACTTTTTAGAGTGGACTCAATTATTCATACTAACAAAATAATTATGTCGTCTACATATAAACCTTATATTCTTGGCATTTTATTATTGATAAGCATACGTACCGATGGTCAAAGAGAACTAATAAAAACTTATTATAAAGATGGAAAATTAGAATCCAAAGGTTCACTCTATACTTACTCATATTTTTACGGGGATAAAAGGATTCCCAGAAAATACAAAGCTGGCCAAATACAAAAAAAAGAAAAAGAGTGGAAATACTGGTATCCGAATGGACAAGTACGGAGAATAGAAAACTTCAAACTTGTTAAAGATAAGAATTTTAATGACCTGCCTCATGGCAAATGGGTCTATTTCAATGAATATGGAACCAGATATAGGGAAGAGACCTACGATAATGGAAAGTTGGTAAATACTATAAAAGAAATATATCAAGATTCAAAATTAGCCGGCAGAGTATCAATAAAGAATGGCATTTCTGATACAACATTTTTTTTACCATTTATAAAAGATAAAAATCTTATTATCAATCCTGATTTTGATTTTTTCTATTATAAACCGGTACTGATCACTTATCATGGAAATACAAAAATTGAAGACTGGATACCATTTTGGACAACCCCGGGTTACTACACACCGGACTTTATTAGTGACTCAAGATATATCGATGTGTTTAGTTACAGCTATCTGTTTGATATGCCTTTACCAAATAAATTCCAATATGTAGGCATAGCTCTTTATAAAGAATCAGATAATTATTCAGAGTACATCCAAGGAAAATTAATCACTCCATTAATGAATGGGAAAATGTACTGTTTGCGTACCTCAATAAATTTATGTTCTTATTCCAAATATTCAGTAAACCAGCTTTCATTTTATCTATCTCCTTCCCCAATTTCAGTCGATGGTACTAATGAAAACTCCTTTTCACCGCAAATATCATTCTCCCGACTACCATTTGAAAATAAACAATTTACAACGCTATGTGATTATTTAATAGCAGATGGAGGAGAACAATATATCACCATCGGAAGATTCTCTAAACCGGAGATCTTAAAGATTATAAAAAGGGATAATATTACCCAGGGATCTTTTGGACTGGAAAAATCTGCCTATTATCTAATTGATAAAATTGAACTTTTTGAAATAAAGGATACCATGGAATGTCATTGTAAAATAAATAGAACCATTAGTGATACTATAATAAACAAACCTGAAGAAATATATGAAACTGATTTGAATAAGCTAAAAAATGGCATTCCCGTTGTACTTGAAAATGTAAACTTCGAATTCGATAGCTTTGTTCTGTTAAGAAGTTCAGAAGAAATTCTTAACACTCTTCGAAATTACTTAAATAATAATCCTGATATCAGAATTAGTATTGAAGGTCATACTGATGACATTGGGACAGTAGAATATAATCTGGAACTCTCTATTAATAGAGCAAAGTCAGTATATAATTGGCTTATTATTAAAGGTATTGAATCAAAACGATTAAGTTTTACGGGATTTGGGAAAAGTCGTCCGCTCTATTATGACACTGAAGAAAAATATAGAGCTTTAAATAGAAGAGTAGAAGTCAGAATTATAAAAATATAAATAGTAACAATATCTGTTTCTTAATAAAACAAGACCTAAATATAACATGATATAAAGGTCATTTGTCCAGTCTTCGCTGCCAATACAAAGGCTATATAAACCCCGAGTGCTTCGCTACGGGGCAGGCATAATGCGATCCATTACAGGAAATTATATAAAAGTCTATAGTACCGGCATCTTGCTGTTAATGACCGGGTTGCTAAAGCTGATATTACTCTCTTCCCAATATCCTTACAGCAACATTTGATCCGTATGAAACAGAACAGTAACACAAATATTCATATCTGACTTTGTTCTTCTCTACAAATTCCTGGAAAGCTTTAAATTCATGATGTTCCCAAAATGGAAAATTAAAATATTCATCAAACAGAATAATTGTATTCTCCACTATCCTTTCATCAAGCCAATGAAGTATTGTTCTGGCTGAAGAATATAAATCAGAATCAATATGTAAAAATGCCGCATTCGCTTTATATTTCTTCATAAATTCCGGTAATGTGTCTTCAAACCAGCCTTTATGCACATTTACATTCTTTTCAAAAACAGGAATTTTTTCAAGAGCAAATAATCCTTTCTTATGCCTTATTGACCAGTTTTCAGGCAATCCATCAAACGAATCAAAAGCATGTATCTGTTTTGAAACTATCCTTGCTATATAATTGACTGATTTTCCTTTATAAACTCCGAATTCACAATACATTCCATCAACCTGGACTTTACTCAGCGCAAAATCCATAACTTGTTGTTTATTAGTAAAATACGGTATGCCGATAAGGTTCTTCTCGATATATTTACAGGTTGAATTCAAAGCCCTCATCCGAAGTTGGATTCCAATGTCAGTTGATAAACGATTACGATAATAAGAGGATAAAAACCTGTAAAATACTTCTGATATTGAATCACTTATTCTCTTCATATAAAAAATGATAACAAGCAGTTAATTGTATGACTATCTCAATCTACAATTTCCGTACCTCCTCTTTAATACGTTGTACATGTCCTCTTCCCAGTCCTTTAACTTCGCAACCGAGCTGGAAATAGCGTTTTATCTGGTCATCGGTGAGTATTCCGAAGCAGTCTATAATAGCAGCAGGTTGTCCTATTTTCTTAACCACCTCATCAGGATCAAGATCAAGGTATGCTTTATGAGGCACTGCAAGGATAACTGCTTCAGCGCCATCAAGTGCTTTTTCAAGGTCCGGTTCAATACGTATCTCTTTCAGTTTTTCCTGGTTCCTGAAAAACCGTGCTTTACTTTGTCCCGGTGCCGGGAATGTATCCTGCAGCTCAAATTCCCACCAGTGTTCAACATAAGGATCATGGACACGTATCTCCGCTCCCATTTCCACAAGTTTTCTTATCACCACTTCAGAACCGCTGTATCGTGTATCTCCAACATCTTCACGGTAAGCTGCTCCCAGAACCAGGACATCTGCACTTGCAATTGGTTGTCCCATATTCCGGAGCGCATCTCTAGTAAGCTGACCAACATGTAATCCCCTGGTATCGTTGATATTAATTGCCAATGGTGTGATTTTGAATATATCATCCTCAAAACCAAGTATATGCTTATAAGCCCAAACTCCCAGACCACCGTCTTTGGGAAGGCAGTACCCTCCTATTCCCGGTCCCGGGAAAATAATATTGCTATGTGTGGGTCTTACTTTTATAGCTTTGAGAACCTTTATCAGATCGACTCCATTACGTTCTGCAAAAAGGCTCCACTCATCTAAAAAAGCAAGTATTGTTGCCCTGTAACTGTTTTCAACAATCTTGGCAGTTTCTGATTCTATCGGTTTATCCATTACTGTCAGAGGATACTTATCTGTATTCAGTACCTCATTCAGAAATTTAACTACCTTCTCCCTGGCTTCGCTGTTTATTCCACTGCAGACACGCCAGAAGTCCCGGATACTTGCTACATAATTACGTCCGGGCATAACTCTTTCATAGCTGTGAGCCAGCAGGGGATCCGATTCAATGCCCCGATTTTTAAATACTTTTTTCATTATCGGGTATGCAACCTGTTCAGTGGTTCCCGGAGCAACTGTTGTTTCGATTAATACAAGAGCCTCAGGTGTGATATTTTCCGCAATTACGTGTAATGAGGCTTCAAGTGCTGCCATATCGGTCTGGCCGTTACGAACATCGCCAAGCTTTTCTTTTAAATAATCACATTGGACATCAACTACCACAATATCAGCAAGTTTTAGAACATCATATGTATAAGTAGCTATTAATGTATTCTTTTCGGAAACACACCGCCTGATCATTGGTTCTACCTCTGGATCCTCAGCCTTTACAGGGGAAATGCCTCGGTTCAGCAAGGGTATTTTCCAGTAACTTCTCACACTGGGCCGCTGCATTCCTATAACAAATTTTGTAGGATTACCGTCTTTATCAACAGTGTCGGCAACAATCGCGGCCATAACAGCTCCGACAAATCCTACACCCATAACCACAACGATCTCACGATTCTTTAACCGTTCCTCTTCTACCCTTTTCTTAAGATTTTCAAATTCAACTTTGTAATCACCAGGTTCCGGTAATGGAAATTTTTCACCTGCAGGGCTAACTGAAAATTTATCGCTCATAAAATATCTGTTTTAGAATTATTAAAAATAAATGACGAAGATAGAATTTTATCCCTGAATTCAAAACCTTCTTAATCAGCAGGAATTATCTGTAACCCAGGGCAGCATATCCAACCCAGTGACAATTAGTTGCAATAGCTGTTCGGCCCATTCTGATATCATCTACCTGAATATGCTGAGAAGTGATGCTTGTTGAATACCCGATTAATTCACCTGTA
This sequence comes from uncultured Rikenellaceae bacterium, assembly GCA_964507015.1. Lineage (GTDB taxonomy): Bacteria > Bacteroidota > Bacteroidia > Bacteroidales > VadinHA17 > LD21. The sequence goes on from CAZDOM010000101.1 coordinate 7,841, forward strand.
AGCGGCTGTGAATAATTGAGATAATACGATATATATAAAGCTACAGGAACACAGTATCGTCCGCACCAGGTCCATTTATATTCTTTATAATTGTCTGGTTTTAAAGTATATGAACTGAAAAGTCTGATGTTATCCGGCGTTATTTTCCCTGTAAAGCAGCTGTTTATTATTTCTGCTTCATAGTCAAGCGCCCTTCTGTTTCCTGCAGAATCACACCCGAAAAACGCATAATCGGATCCGCCCCAGTCTTCATTGCCGTAATGGACAGCATCAGTCGTTACTATAATCGCAAAATCTTTGCCCCATTCCCATCTGTGCTTATCAGCAACTATTCTTATGGCAGAAGCCAGAGCTTTACCACACTCTTCCATTCTTTCCTGATCCATAGCGGGAACCAGAATCGGAATAATAGAGATTTTCTTATTGAAATATTGAAGAAACGGAATCATAGATTCAACAGAATGTTCAACCTTATGTAATGTATCACTCACTATTGCATATTTTCCACTAAGGATATTAAGCAATTCTTCTCTGACAGGAGATACTGCAACAGAATTCCATGGTCCTTTCCAAAAATTAAAATCATCGAATACAAGTGAATCTTCAATTCCCAGTTGCCTCGCTTTATGTGCTACTCCCAAAAGGATAATGCAAGAGGCTTTAACATTCTGAAGTACTTCAGGATAGAGAGTCCCGACATATGTGTAATCGTCATGCGGACAAATTGCCAGTTTCCATGGATTACCATTAGTTTTTGCCCATCCTTTTCTGTCGAGACGAGACATAAGGGAATCCATCTGCCAGCCATATTGCGCAAATCCGATAGTGTCAACAAGCTGCCGGACATATTCTTCTGAAATCTCCCTTGCATCATTATATTTACATCCTATATTAACTGATAATAAAATTACCAGTATGAAAATAAAAGTCTTACACTTCATGATCCGGAATAAAAAATAAAGGTAAAAATTCCACATTAATTATGCTTAACTTGTAATACATATAAAATTATAACCTCAATGGAACAAATTTCTAAACTGACTCTTGAATTTCTTTCCGATCTGAAAAAGCACAATGACACGGAATGGTTCCATCAAAACCGGAACAGATACCTTAAGGTAAAAACAGAGTATGAATCTTTTATACAGGCTGTTATAAATGAAATAACACATTTTGATCCGATATTGAAAGGACTGGAAACAAAGAGTTGTACCTACAGGATAAACCGTGATATAAGGTTCTCCAATGATAAAACTATATATAAATCCCATCTTGGGGCATTTATAGTCAGAGGCGGAAAGAAAAATGGTGACAGGTTTGCAGGATACTATGTTCATGTTGAACCGGGGAATAACAGTATGATAGCCGGTGGTGCCTATATGCCACCAGCTCCATGGCTAAAGATGATCAGGGAAAAAATTGATGAGGGGGGTGGAAAATTCCTGAAAATAATTGAAAATAAGGAGTTTGTGAAGTTTTTCGGACAACTTGAAGGTGAAAAGCTCAAAACAGCCCCAAAGGGGTACCCTAAAGATCATCCTCATATTGAACTGCTAAAAATGAAAAGTTATCTGGTGAGCAGAAAGATCTCAGATAAAGAGGTTACGGGTAATGATTTCTTTGAACTGATCCTGAGGGGATCAAGAATAATGAAGCCTCTGAATGACTTTCTTAACGAATATTAAAGCAGGAAAAATACCTAACCTTCACTTCAGTATCAGATAGAAGAATATCGCGGTAAAATGGGACAGGCTCCCTCCTATTACCATAAGGTGCCAGATAAAATGGTGGTAACGGAATTTAGCGACCTTGAAGAAAATTATCCCTACTGTATAGAAAAGACCTCCGATAACGATCCATAAATAGCACATAGGAGGGACTGATTTCAGAACAGGTCCTGAGAAAATCACAACTAGCCACCCCATTAATACATAGATCAGAATATCAATATAAGAGACTCCGGTTTCAAAACTGTTCGATTTTATCAGGAGGCGAATAATCCCGATGATTGCGAGGCCCCACTCGATCCCGAATATTACCCAGCCAAGAGGGCCACGAAGCGCTATCAGTGCCAGAGGTGTATATGTACCAGCAATAAGAACGAAAATTGCTGACCTGTCAAATATGAAGAACCTCTCCTTGGCATCTCCCGCACGAAGCCAGTGAGTGATGGTAGATGACAGGTAAAGAAATATCATGGATGCCCCGAATACAGAACTGCTTACAATATGCCAGGCGGTGCCCCTTATTGCAGAAAAAATAACCATCAGAACCAATCCTGCTACCGCAAGCAATGCTCCCACCAGATGCGAGAGTGCATTGGCAAGATCCTCCTTTTTTGTAAACCTGTCATTTGATGAAAGTGCTACTATCATTTCTGATAAATAAAAGATATTTCGAATAAGATTCTAATTTATTCTACAAAGTTAATAATGATAACTGTAATTATCGAATAAAATTTGATTATCATAAAAAATTCATATATTTCGTCCTCAATCATAAACATTTAAACATGAAAAAGATTCTCTTCACTATTCTGTTTGCTTTTATAGCTATAACTTACCTGTCTGCTCAAACCACCAAACTGGAAGTAGGGATGAAAGCACCCGAATGGAAATTTACGGACGCTGATAAAAAGGAATTTACGATGAATTCCTGGCCAGGAAAGGTTTTACAGATCAATTATGTTGATCCTGATGAATCAGACCTTAATGATCCTTTTAATGATTATATCGATAAAGCAGCTGATATTGACAAAAGGATAAACAAAGATTACTTCAAGGGTTTCGGAATTGTTGACTGCAAATCGACATGGAAACCCAACGGTCTGATAAGGCTGATTGCCGGTAACAAGGCAAAGAAATATGACACAACCATTCTCTTCGACTATGATGCCACGCTCCAGAATGAATGGGGTATGCCCGAAGACAGTTATAGTGTTGTAATCGTGGATAAAAACAGAATTGTCAGGGCAATTTATAAGGGAAAAATTCCTGAATCTGAAAACGAAAAGATTGTTCAGCTGATCATAGAACTGACAAAGGAATAAAACACAAATCAGATTATTGAAAATGAGGGTGACCGGAAAATCACCCTCTTCTTATCTCCGACTTCTGACTTCTGACTTCTGACTTCTGACTTCTGACTTCTGACTTCTGACTTC
>CAZDOM010000102.1:0-10888 GCA_964507015.1 uncultured Rikenellaceae bacterium
CCTTGTCTATGTAGGCTATGTCGCCAACCTTGTTATACCACTGAACATCGTCGATTTTCTTTTCGAGCACGTCAAACCTGTGGTTCAGATTATCAATATCGACATTGACCTTTTTAACGGCTTCCATAAGCTCAACTGTCCCCGGCTGACCAGATAGCTTTGGAAGAAAAAAGATCAGGATTAAAACTAATAGAGTAATTAACCTTTTCATATTCAATATGCTTTTAATGAGATTCTTGTTTCATACTTATTATTATGGATCTCTTCTTAATGAATAATTGCTTAATATTATTGTCATTGCGATCCCACGAAGCAGAAGAAGCAATATTCATATTTTACCACAGTCCCGATAGCAATCGGGATCACGGATTAATACGAATTTTATCCGTGTTCTTATCCGTGTAACTCTGTGCTATCCGTGGTTAAATTCCTATTTCCCCTTTATATACAAATGTTGCCGGTCCGGTAAGCCAGACATTTGTAACCTTTTTTCCCCTGATTCTGAATTCAACTTCCAGATTACCACCTTTTGCTCTTACTTTTACCTTTTCACTGTCAAAATGTCCTGCCATAACAGAAGCAATGGCAGATGCAGTAACTCCTGTACCACAGGCCAGAGTCTCCTCTTCGACACCTCTTTCAAATGTTCTTACATAAAGACCGTCATCAACAACCTGTACAAAATTTACATTTGTTCCACCCGGAGCAAATTTTGGTGACCAGCGCAGAGTTTTACCCTCCTCGTTTATATTTATCCTGTCGATATCTTCTGAAAATACTATATAATGAGGAGATCCGGTGTTGACAGAGTAATTCCCGTCAACAATACCGTATTCATTTACGTCAGCCATTTGAAGGCGTACAGTATCACCGTTTACTTCAGCCTCATGAATTCCGTCAAAAGCAAGAAACCGCTGTTTTTTACCTGCAATGCCATGGTTAAGTGCACAATGAGCAGTACATCTGCCTCCGTTTCCGCACATTGATCCTAATTTGCCATCGGAATTGAAATATTTCATTTCATAATCAGCATCTTTGAATAATGAGATCAGTATCAGTCCGTCAGCACCTATGCCAAAACGACGGTCACATAATTTGTTAATAAGTTTTGAGTCGGAAGGATTAATTTTATTGTCACGATTGTCAATGATAATGAAATCGTTACCGGCACCCTGGTATTTGTTAAACGTTACAGTCATCAATGTTAAAGTGTTGTTAAACTATCTAAGCTATTGAAGATCATGCAAAAAAATGCACGATCTTTGTAAAACAAAACTATCAGAAAATGGTTATAAAGATATGAATCTTTTAAGAAGACTTAATCTTTACATATCATCGACGAATAAAAACATCTAAAAAAAAAATGTAGCTATGAAAGGAAAATATTTATTTGGTGGACTACTGATGGCTCTTATTGGGGCAGGAATGGCATTACTAGCTTATACATCTTTTTTTGATAAGCCTGAGACTATTGTACTACATGACAGTTCCGGGACAACAATACCGGATGCACAGGCTATGCTTACATCTTTTCAGATGCAACCGGGGCAGGTTGATTTCACATATGCTGCAGAGCAAACAGTTCATGCAGTGGTTCATGTACGTACAAAAACAATGGTCGACCAGCCGGTAAATCCTATTCTGGAATGGTTCTATGGTGAACAATACAGTGCCAGACCAAGAGAGGTGGCTGGATATGGATCTGGTGTGATCATCTCACCCGATGGTTATATTATTACAAATAATCATGTTGTTGAGGATGCTGAAAACATAGAGGTTAAACTGAATGATAACAGAATCTTTGATGCTAAACTTATAGGGCGCGATCCTACTACTGATATTGCTGTTTTAAAAATAGATGCTATAAACCTGTCATATCTGAAATATGGTGATTCTGAAAAACTTAAGATAGGAGAATGGGTTCTTGCAGTAGGGAATCCTTTTAATCTGACATCCACTGTTACAGCAGGAATTGTTAGTGCAAAAGGCAGAAGCCTTGGTATCCTGGATTCGGATTACAGGATCGAGTCTTTTATTCAGACAGATGCTGCCCTTAACGTTGGTAATAGCGGTGGAGCCCTCGTTGATACAAAAGGATTACTGGTAGGTATTACATCAGCAATTTATTCTCCAAGCGGAGCTTATGCCGGAAATTCATTTGCCATACCTGTAAGTATTGTAAAAAAGGTTGTTGAGGATCTTATAGAATACGGTGAGGTACAGAGAGCTATAATAGGTGTTAATATAACAGATGTAACTCCTGAAGATGCTAAGAAGCAAAAACTCAACGAAATTAAGGGAGCCAAAATAACAAATGTTGTTGAAGGCGGAGCTGCTGGTGATGCAAATATGAAGGAGAATGATGTTATAATAAAACTGGACAATATTGAAATAAATACAGTATCAGAGCTTCAGGAACAGGTAGGCAAGCATCGTCCGGGTGATAAGGTTAACGTCACTTATCTCAGGAACGGGAAAGAATCAACAGTTCTTTTGATTATGAAAAATATTGCCGGTAATACTGATGTTGTTCCTGTTGGAATGAGTGCAGGGACAGTCTTCGGAGCCAGATTTGAATCATTAAGTTCCTCGGATAAAAAAGCATATAAAGTTGATAATGGAGCTAAAATAGCTGAATTAGGAGATGGCGTCTTTAAAGACATGGGACTGAAAAAAGGTACAATTGTAACCAGGGTAAATAATGAAAAAGTCAATAGCTCAGAAGATATACGAAAAGCAGCAAATAATAGTGAACGATCACTCGAATCGATCGAAGGAATAACTCCTGACGGCAGGTTGTTTAATTACAAGTTTGGATTTTGAAATTAATGCGATTGTAACCAGCTGAGAAACAACGAGTTTATAAATATGTATATTTGTTGAAAACAAAGCATTGATATCTTTGTTTATAGATATAAAAGTGTTAACTTTGCGCAAAATTTTCTAAAGGCATAATGAGACAGTTAAAGATTACCAAATCCATAACAAACAGGGAGAGTGCTTCACTCGACAAATATTTGCAGGAGATTGGTAAAGAAGAGTTGATATCAGTAGATGAGGAAGTTGAACTGGCTCAACGGATAAAGAAGGGTGACAGAACTGCACTGGAAAAACTCACCAAAGCGAACTTGCGTTTCGTCGTATCTGTTGCAAAACAGTATCAAAACCAGGGACTTAGTCTTCCGGATCTTATTAACGAAGGGAATCTTGGACTTATAAAAGCAGCTGAAAAGTTTGATGAAACCAGGGGATTTAAATTTATTTCCTATGCTGTTTGGTGGATTAGACAGTCTATACTCCAGGCCCTTGCCGAACAATCCAGAATAGTAAGATTACCACTTAACCAGGTTGGCTCATTAAACAAGATAAATAAAGCCTTTTCGAAGTTTGAGCAGGAAAACGAACGGACTCCCTCACCTGAGGAACTGGCTGATGTTCTTGAACTGCCAAAAGAGAAGGTAACAGACACCCTTAAAGTATCAGGACGACATGTTTCTGTTGATGCTCCTTTTATTGAAGGAGAAGATAACAGCCTTCTCGATGTCCTTACAAATTCTGATTCACCGGTCGCTGATAAACTCCTAATGGATGAATCTCTTTCTAGAGAAATATACAGGGCTCTGGCAACACTGACTGAAAGAGAGAGAGATATTATCCGTTTCTTCTTTGGCATAGGCTGCCAGGAGATGACACTTGAGGAAATTGGAGAAAAATTCGGACTTACACGAGAAAGAGTACGTCAAATAAAGGAAAAAGCAATCAGGAGACTTAGACATACCTCTCGAAGCAAGCTGCTAAAAGGATATTTAGGTTAATCTCAATATTGAAATAATTGTGAAAATGAGCCTCGGGGAGAGGCTCATTTTTCTTTTGCCTGCAAAAGAAATGTGCAGGCCGGGGGAAAATTGTTGCTAAATATACTAAATTTTATCGTTTGACTAAAAACAAATTCAGATGATTTTTTGCTGAAATAATAATTCTAGAAGCATCTATGTAATTGCAGATTAGTATTATACTTTATAAACAAAAGGTTACCAATCCTGATTTTTCAGTTTTTGTTTAGATAATTTCTGGTGATACTATTATTTTTTGATCTTTGAGAAAATATTTATGGATGGATTTTAAACTGGTATCTGATTTTGTTCCTACCGGTGATCAGCCGGAAGCTATAGAACAACTTGTAGAAGGACTTAAGAACGGAGTTCCTTTCCAGACTCTCCTGGGAGTTACCGGTTCCGGCAAAACATTTACAATTGCAAATGTAATTGAGAAGGTTAAGAGGCCGGTACTTGTACTCAGTCACAATAAAACCCTTGCTGCCCAGTTGTATGGTGAATTCAGGCAGTTCTTCCCTGAAAATCGTGTCGAGTATTTCGTCTCATATTATGATTACTACCAGCCTGAAGCATATATTCCGGTTTCAGATACATATATTGAAAAAGATCTTTCAATTAATCAAGAGATAGAAAAACTAAGGCTGAGCACAACATCATCCCTTCTTTCGGGAAGGAAAGATGTTATTGTAGTATCATCTGTTTCATGTCTTTATGGTATCGGAAACCCTGATGACTATCATTCTAATACTGTACATGTAAAGAGAGGACAGAAAATAGGAAGGAATCATTTACTAAGGAAACTTGTTGACAGCCTGTATTCACGTAATGAACTTGAATTTCATAATGGTACATTCAGGGTAAGGGGAGATACGGTGGATGTATATCCTGCCTATGCCGATATTGCAGTGAGAATAGTATTTCTTGGTGACCAGATAGAGGAAATAAATACTTTTAATCCTGATAGCGGAGACAGACTGGATATAATGGATGATTATATAATTTACCCTGCAAACATATTTGTAACCACACGTGACAGGATTAATCAGGCTATTACCCTTATACAGGATGATCTGGCTATACAGGTAACGCATTTCAACGATATAGGAAAGAAGGAAGAGGCCCGGAGGTTACAGCAGAGGGTTTCCTATGACCTTGAAATGATTAAAGAGCTGGGCTATTGCAGCGGAATCGAAAACTATTCACGATATTTTGACGGACGTAAGGCGGGCGCAAGACCTTTCTGCCTGCTGGATTATTTTCCTGATGATTTCATAACAATAATCGATGAGAGTCATGTCAGTATACCACAGATCAGGGGAATGTTTGGTGGTGATCACACGCGAAAGCAGACTCTGGTTGAATACGGTTTCCGCCTTCCTGCAGCTCTTGATAACAGACCTATGCGAATCGAGGAATTTGAATCATTAACAGGACAGATAATTTTCGTCAGTGCAACGCCGGCTGATTATGAACTCGAAAAAAGTGAGGGTGTTTTTGTAGATCAGGTTATAAGACCGACAGGTCTGCTTGATCCCCCGATTGAAATTCGTCCCAGCATGAACCAGATTGCTGACCTTATGGGTGAGATACAGGAAAGAGCAAAAAATGGTGAAAGAACTCTGGTAACAACCATAACAAAAAGAATGGCAGAAGAGCTTAATACGTACCTCCTGAAATTTGATATCAGAAGCAGATATATCCATTCAGATATTGATACTATTGAAAGGATTGAAATCATGGAGGGACTAAGATCAGGTTCCTTTGATGTACTGGTTGGGGTGAATCTTCTGCGCGAAGGTCTTGATCTGCCTGAAGTCTCACTTGTTGCAATCCTTGATGCTGATAAAGAAGGATTCCTCAGATCCTCACGGTCGCTCACACAAACAGCAGGAAGGGCTGCCCGAAACCTTAACGGCAAGGTGATCATGTATGCCGACACAATAACAGGAAGCATGCAGATGACAATTGATGAAACCAACAGAAGAAGAGAAAAACAATTGATTTACAATGAAAGAATGGGGATCACTCCGGCACAGATTTATAGGAAACCGGGATCCGTACTTACAGGTTTGACGGGTAAAGGGAAAGTCTATGTTGAGTCTGAGAGACCTGATATTGCTGCAGATCCTGTGATAAAATATATGAACAGGGAGGCTCTCGAAAAAGCTGTTGAAAAAACAAAAAAGAGTATGGAGAAAGCAGCTTCAGAACTCAATTTTGTTGAAGCAGCAAGATTCAGGGATGAATTAGCTGACCTTCAGAAACTTCTTTACAGTAAGATTTGATTATTGCTGTTCAGCGTGTTGCGACCCATTCTTGTTCTCCGTTATCACTTCTCATGATTCCTTCCATACTATTATCTGAAACAGAGCCTGTATAGAGGATATCATCAATTCTGAAAGTAATCTCTGGCCCATAAAGTCTTCCATCTCTTATTGGAGAGCTATTATCACCTCTGATGAGTTTCCCCTTGATCATCTGGAATTCCTGGCTGATTAAAAGCTGATCCTGTCCAAGTTCCCAGATACCGTCAACACTGGCAGGTATGACCCACATTAACGCGGTATTCCAACTATTCCAGTTTTCAGCCGTTGTAACCTCATAATCAGGTTCCCATTCTGCCATAGTAAATGTATTTGAGACAATTCGTGTTCCGGGTTTGAGCTCAAGGAGCCGGGGTCTTAGTTTAAGGTTTATTTCAGGAAGAAGGAACATGGTTATAACAGTAGCCCTGGAGAAATCATACTTATAGAGGTCAGCTTCAATAAATTCAGCTTTATCACTTACACCTTCAATCTCCGCATTTCGCTTCGAAAGTGCCACGAGATCGGGATTATATTCAATACCCAGTGCATGTGCCCCCCTTTTTGCAGCAGTTATCACTGTCCGCCCATCACCCGATCCCAGATCAATAACAAAGTCATCAGGTGTAACTCCTGCCATCGATAACATCGTATCAACAAGCTCCTGTGGAGTCGGTACCCATACGACATCCTTCCCGGGTTGTCCTATCTCAGGCTCATATCCTGTTGTTGAGGAGCTATTTTGTGCGAGCAGGTTAACCGATAACAGGAAAGATAAAAACACCAGGATTAAAAGGGTGGAAAAAGATTTGGTATTCATAATCGTAGTACTTATGTGTAAAGACTAAAATTAAATCAATTATTTCAATCCGGGAATAAGTTTATATACATAATTTGCAATGGATAAACACGAAGTAAGTCCGGGTGATTCCATACCTATAAGGTTTATAAATCAATTGAAACCGCGTACTGATTCTTCAGCAATATAGAAATCCTTTACCGGTTCACCCGGCCCCTGGATCTTTGGCCAAATTCCTGCCATCTCAGGACTCAAATCATCAAATTCAAAAAAAGGAAGAAATTTCTTTGCAGATTGCCAGAATGCCTCCTGCTTAAATTGATTATCAGGTAACTATTTTGAAATATATACCATATTTTCTTTTATATTTAGAATTTATGTTATAATTTTTACAAGCAGTAAGTAATCACAAAATAATAAAATCATGAGAGTTAAGTATAAGTTAATTACCACAACAATCTTTTTCGCAACTTTTATATTAATACCTGCTATTCTGTTCTCTCAGGATGAGATAGATGAAGAGATGCCCCAATATCTTTTTCCCCGGTTTGCCAAATGTGATATTCTTTACAAAAACAGAGAGGTTAAAACGCAAACAATGAATTATAACACAGTAACTGAAAAGATGGTTTATCTCCATGATGGGAAATATTACGATCTGGTAACCACTGCTCTTATTGACACTGTCTTTATGCAAAACAGTAAATTCGTACCGTACGGAAAGATATTTCAGGAGGTGTTAGTTAACGGAAAACAGACTCTGTTTCTTCAGAATAAGAGTGACCTGATCCCTGCAGGTAAACCGATTGGTTATGGAGGCACATCACAGGCTGCAACATCTTTTTATCTCACAAAACATGAATTGGCACCTGAGTATATTAACATGCAGGTACCACCCGATGTTACCGTGAAAGCAACGCCTGTTTACTGGATACTCAAGAATGAAGAGATGCTGAGTTTTACAAATAAAAAGCAATTCCTCGCTTTATTTGCAGAAAAGGGAAATGCTATAAAGAATTTTATAAAAAAGAACAAAATAAAATTTGACAGGAAGGATGATCTGGTAACCCTGGTTACATATGTTAACGGATTATAATAAATTTACAGGACAGGTTTGTTTTTTAGGACAGGATTGGTTTATTTACAAATTAGTATTAATTTTATAGGTATAGTCCAGGTAAACCGGGCTTAATAAATGAATATAAGCATGAAAAAAACAGTAATCTTAACCTGTCTTATCTTACTGGTTTTCACTTCATTTGCGCAACAGAACGGTTCTATAGCTACCAGGGATGATCTGTCATATTTCATCACTCATACAAGAGAAGAGCTGGTAGGTAAACTGGTTGATATGCCATTCGGTATAAATGCTAATGATCCTGTAGACATGATGCTGGATAAGATAAAAGATTACCTGACAGCATTTACTCCTGATCCTGAATATTCAGATGATGTATATGCCAGAGAAGCAAATATGCAGGCTCTGAAAAGTGTAATGCAGGGCGGATATGGAATAGGAGCAGTGCTGATTGATCAGGATGGAAAGATAATTGCATCGGCACATAATTCACAGATACAAAAGGGGCGGTCAGATCTGCATGCAGAAATGACACTCCTTACAAACTTTGAGAAAAGCTGCAAGTCAAGAAAATACATGAATATGTATATTTATGAGCCGGGGATGACAGTTTTTAGTTCTGCAGAACCATGTCCGATGTGTTTTATCAGGATAATTACTACCGGATGTGATACCAGATATTGTACACCAGGGCCTGAAGACGGAATGGTGAGCAGGGTCAATTATCTGCCTGCCTACTGGAAGGAAATGGCGATGGAAAGAACAGTACAGCTTGGCGATTGTTCTCCGGAAATGCAAAAGCTCTCACACCTTCTGTTTTATTCTTACTTACTGGATAACAGAGGCCCACAATAAAATAGTACACAATAATCTTATTAAAAGATTAACATATCTGCATTAGAAGGAAACTCATGCTGCTGTGTAATACTTTCTTATGCAGTTTTAAAAGCTTTGAAAATGAAACATACTTTTTTAATTCTTATCGTTTTAATAATATCAGGCTTAAGCCCGGTCAATGCACAGGAAGCAAACACAGGTTTGAAAGCCCTGCCTGCAAAGTTCAATCATCCATCTCTTGGGAAAAATGTCTTTCTGTTTGAACCAGCTATGGATATGAAGGAAATACAGACCTTGCTTGACACTATATTCATAAGACAATCAGCAAGGAGAAGCGAATTTACAATAGAGAGATATGCACTCCTTTTCAAACCAGGCAAATATGATCTTGATGTCAGGGTTGGATATTACATGCAGGTTGCAGGGCTTGGAGAATCTCCTGAGGATGTGGTTATTAAAGGAGCAGTAAGATCAAATTCTCGTGGGAAAAGCGTTCTTGTCAATTTTTGGAGGGCTGTTGAAAACATGACAATTATACCGACTCCTGACACAGCATTGACGTGGGGTGTTTCGCAGGCAGCTCCGATGCGCAGGGTACATATCAAAGGCAATATGAACCTGTTTGATATAGGCTATGCCAGCGGTGGTTTCCTGGCCGATTCAAAAGTGGACGGTATAGTTGCATCTGGTCCCCAGCAGCAGTGGTTTACAAGAAATTCTCAGCTGGGGAAATGGGTGGGAGGAAACTGGAATATGATGTTTGTCGGAGTACCCGATGCCCCTGAAGAGAACTGGCCGGAAAAACCTTATACAACAATTGAAAAGACACCTGTGATACGTGAAAAACCATTTCTGGTTTCTGATAATGATAGTTTTACAGTGAAGGTACCTGCTCTTAAGATGAATTCATCCGGACCAGGCTGGATAAATAATATTGATAATGAAAAGGAACTGAATCTCAAAGAATTTTATATTGTTAATCCGGAAGTTGATAATTCAGAATCAATAAATTCGGCATTAAAGAAAGGGAAGAACCTTTTATTTACTCCTGGTATTTATTCTCTTGAAAAGCCTATAAAAGTCACAAGGCAGAATACGGTTGTAATGGGGTTGGGAATGCCATCTCTGGTGCCCCTGAGTGGAAATCCTGTAATGGAAATTTCCGATGTGGATGGAGTAACAATAAGCGGGATACTTCTTGATGCGGGTGAAAAGAGATCAGAAGTATTGTTACAGGTTGGTGAAGCTGGCTCAGTAAAGGATCATAAAACCAATCCGACTTTCCTCTTTGATGTTTTTGTGAGGGTAGGAGGTCCGCATGAAGGTTCCGTAAAAAGTGCTGTGATTATTAACAGCAATAATGTTATTGTTGATCATATATGGCTCTGGAGGGCCGATCATGGCAATGGTGTGGGCTGGGACAAGAACCGGTGTGCCAACGGACTTGTTGTCAATGGTGATGATGTCACAATCTATGGACTGTTCAATGAACATAACCAGGAATACCAGACACTTTGGAATGGGAATGGCGGAAAAGTATATTTTTATCAGAGTGAGATGCCCTATGATCCTCCCTCTGCAGATGCATGGAAACATGATGGAATAAACGGGTATGCATCATATAAGGTGGCTGATAATGTTAAGACACATGAGGCCTGGGGATTAGGAATATATAATGTCTTTTACCAGGCGCCTGTCATCGTTGATAATGCTATCGAGACACCTGAATACCTTGAAGATTATATACATCACAAAATTATCTTCTGGTTGAATGGGAACGAGAATAGCGTAGTAAAAAGTATAATTAACGGCAAGGGTGGTCCGGTGAATCAGTCCGTGAGGAAGGCAACGATGAAATAGGGGTTGAATGGACCTGGTTTTTTGCAGAATCGGTTTTGTTGATTAATTTTGCAGGACATTTACCGCCTTCGCTAAAGCTATGGCGGTCGATGCGGGGTGTGGCGCAGTTGGCTAGCGCACTTGCATGGGGTGCAAGGGGTCGTCTGTTCGAGTCAGATCACCCCGACATTGCCCT
>CAZDOM010000103.1:0-10863 GCA_964507015.1 uncultured Rikenellaceae bacterium
AGGAAATCAGTTGCCGTTGGCTTCAGCCGACGGTTAGGGGGTAATTGAAGTATCTTTCTGAATAAAATCTTTATAGCTAAGGAAATCAGTTGCCGTTGGCTTCAGCCAACGGTTAGGGGACTTCATACCCGGTCAGGGCTTTAGCCCAATAGATTCATTTGGCTTGTATTTCAATCTTTCCTAACTTTATCCTATATCTGAAATATAAAAGGAGGTATCAATATGGATAAAAAAATATTGAGATTATTGGGAGTGATCATTATCTGCCTGTCTGTAAGTTCAGTTACTTACGGCCAGAATATCGGGCTTGTCGATATAAAATGTACTGAACAGGTTATCACTGTTGGCGGTCCAGAAGCTGATGTTTCGGGATTTACCTCGGAAGCAATAAATCTTGCCATTGATGCATTAAAATCAAGAGGCGGAGGAACAATAAAACTGAACCCGGGAACTTATGAAATTATTGGGCCTGTCAGTCTTTCAAGCAATATCTCGCTGATTGGATCAGGACAAACTACAATTCTGCGAAAATGCAACGGATATAAAACCAGCTTTATAATTGATGCCGACTGGGGCATGCTAAAGGCGGAGGTAAAAGATGTAAAAGGCTTTAAAATCGGGATGGGCATACAACTATATGATGATACCCATAATTCCGGCTGGGATGTGACAACAGCTGTAATAACTGATATCCAAGGTAATACTATCTATTTTGATAACAGGACCGTCAATGATTATCTTGCTTCGCTGAACGGTACCATCACAAACAGTTTTTCAATTGTGGAAGCTGTTGATGCCGAAAATGTTAAGATCGCAGAATTTGTTGTGGAAGGCAGCAAGAGTACAAACTATTATATAAATGGCTGCAGAGGTGGAGGGATATATATTCATAAATCAAAGAACTGTATAGTTGAAAATGTTAAGGTAAATGAGTTCAATGGAGATACTTTCAGCTGGCAGATAACAGAAAACATTACATTCAAAGGATGTGAAGCCTCAAACGGTGATGGATTGGGTTTCCATCCCGGAACTGGATCAGACCATTCAATAGTGGAAAACTGTATTAGCCATCATAATAAGGGAGATGGGATCTTTCTGTGCTGGAGAGTACAGAACGGTATTTTCAGGAATAATAATGTATATGCCAACGGCGATAACGGATTTTCAATAGGTCACAAGGATACTGACAATCTATTTGATAATAATCACGTTTATGAGAATGGTTCCCATGGAGTATTGTTCAGAAATGAAAATGAACAGAATGCCGGGCACAGAAATACTTTTACCAATAATACCATTGAAAATAACGGAATTTACGGTGAAGCAAACGGATTCCACATTGGAGGTGAAACACATGATATAAAAATTACCAATAATATTATCCGTTCGACAGGCAAAGGAAACCAGACAACAGCAATCTTTGCAGGTAATAAATCATCTAATGTTAATGCAAATGGGAATACTATTACAGGATCAAAGGAGATTGTATATGAGAAGTAATTCTAAAAAGTATTAACGACGGAGTGACACGGGATTTCACGGAGAAAGAAAACGGAGTAACTGACTATATAATGATTTAATAATTAATAAGAAGATCAACCGGAAATGGATAAAAGAATAACCAATATAATATTGATCCCCTCATACCTTCTATCTGTTATTCTCCTTAATATGTTGAGTTGTGCCAGTTCGGTTGATAAGGAAAATAGTTCAACCGGTATCAAAATCAATAGTATCAGTTCTATCGGGTATGATTTAAATAATCCTGATGAAATAATAATACTGCCACCTGTTCTTTACGAGATTTCCGGCATTACAGTAATTGATTCATCATCAATTGCATGTGTCCAGGATGAAAACGGGATAGTCTTTTTTTACGATATTAAACAGAAAGAGATAACCAGACAGCTGACCTTTTATGGGAATGGTGATTATGAGGATATTACGTATGCTAACAGTCGATTATATGTTATAAGGAGTGATGGGGTCCTTTTTGAAATCAAAAATCTGAATAGTTCTGAAGTTGCCGGAGAGATAAGATTAAAGGATATCCCTCATAACGAAATAGAAGGCCTCTGTTATGACAGAAAAGCCAACAGACTTTTAATTGCTCCCAAAGATAAAGCCGATAAAGACTCTGATGCTGAGACGAAAAGAGGAATTTACGGTTTTGACCTGGGGAAGCGGGAACTAATCAATAAACCTGTAATAAGCTTCAGTTTATCATCAATAAAAAAATTTGCAGAGGTGACTTATAAAGTAAACAAAGAAAAAGGTAAAAAAAATGACAAGAAAAAGAAACCGGATATTAGATTTAAGCCTTCCTCAATAGGTATTCACCCTATTAGTGGTAATTTATTCGTATTATCTGCAGAAGATCAGATGTTATTCATATTTAACATAAAAGGAGATATAAAGAGTATATTAAATCTGGATCCTTATTTATTTAATATGCCGGAAGGAATCACATTTTTCAAAAACGGAGATATGCTTATATCCAATGAAGGACAGAAAATGAGACCTACTTTATTAAGGTTCAAATATAAATTTCAATAAACAAATTATGCTTCTATCTTTTATTCATAATAAAAGATATCAATCCGTGCAAAATTCCTCTTAAAGTCTATTCTTCGTATTTTTACCCTCAAGATCTTTTTACCTGTCATCTCCGATATTTCATTTATAATTTTCTGTTTCTTTCCTGATTTCAGCAGTTCAATATTTTCATAGATTATGGAATATGTAACTGTATTATTTTTTGCTGTAAACCTCTCAAGGATGACGGCTGAAATTACAATTATAATATTGAAGATTATCACACCCAGTACAGGGAATCCAACAAGCTTTAAAGAATTTATAACTGAGATACCGATAGCTGTAAAAATATATGACATATCCTTCAGGCCGAAATTTCTGGTCCTGAATCTGAGGATGGCAAATATGGCAAACAGCCCGAAAGCCATTCCGATCTCAATCCATACAGATTTCAGCATAGATGTTATAAAGAAGACGGTTATTCCCATCAGGAAAAATGTGAACACAAATTTCTCCTTCTTGGAATATTTGTAGTAGATTACCCGTATAAGGATAAATAGAAAGAAGAGATGAATAGCAAAACGTATTAAAATTCCGTAGAAATCGGGATTATTCAGATTAAAAAAGTTGTCAGACATATTATTTGGTTTTAGAGTTAGAAATTCGTACAGCTGTTCAAAAAAATCCCAGGTAAAACTGATTTCCCGGAGAGTTGATTAAAAAATGTATCCAGATATCTGGTAACATCTCTTTTCTCTTTTTTGTTAAGATATGGAAAATCATTTATAATACTGTAAAACTCATCCTTCTTTTCTGCAAATATCTCAAGGTCTTTCTCAAATGTTTCCCTGGTACGGCAAATACCGGTGTAATAACGTTCACGGATATTCTCTGTTCCAATATTCTCATCAGGTATTGCATACGAAGCATTTACCATACCTGTCCAGTCAAAATCATAGGGGATGGAGATGCCAAGTCCGGAAGGATCAATGATAAGCGGTTTGATTACTTTAACATTATGTTGCCCAGGAACTGACCAGTCAAAATTACCTATCATATAATTAAAAATAGCCATCCTGTCCATCAAATACGGATATATGTTTTTCTGAGTAAGTGAGGGTGATTTTATCTCAATGCTATTTGTACGGGTTGTAAGCATTTCCATGGGTTCTATAAAGAATCCGTACTGTTTCAGCGGTTTACGTTTATTTTCAGTATCGATATAATTAACAGAAAGCAACCTTACCCTGAAACAGGTATCAGTAAAAACGGAGAACATTTTATATATCAGATACTCCTTCAGGAGATAATTCCTGTTCTCAGAACCCGAAGAGCATTCGGTGACTAATTTGAGTTTTGATATGCTATCAAGATCAGAATAACCAAAATCTACTTTCTTAAAGTTCAGCTCAATTGGCGGATACCTGCAATTAGAATTCCTCCATATTCCCCTGGTTCTCAGCCTTATATCTTTATTGATAGAGTCAGTATCACTAATATGAATTGTGAGGTTTGCTTTCAGATATTCTTTTTTCGGTTTTGTCCTGAAATAGGTAGAAAGATCAAAACGTATGGTGATTTCCAAAAGGTCATCATTCTCAAAAAGCCGGAAGCTCGGGTATGATGTGTCGGCTAATTTATTCTCCTTGCCTGATACATCATTTTGTCCTGTGGCAATTGAGAATAGAAAAATATAAAGACAAGCCGTTGAAATAATCTCTCTTTTCATATATATAATACCAAATTTATTAAAATATTATGAATTTCGTAACTTTATCACAATGAAGAGGTAAAATGGCCAGCCCTGTTCCCGGTTTTGAATATGACATATTTATAAGCTACCGCCAGAAAGACAATAAGTATGATGGATGGGTAACTGAGTTTGTTGACAACCTTAAGCGGGAGCTTGAGTCTGCCTTCAAGGAGGAGATAAGCGTTTATTTTGATATCAATCCACATGATGGTTTACTGCAGACACATGATGTGGATGATTCACTAAAGAATAAGCTTCGGTGCCTTGTCTTCATTCCAATTATCTCACGTACATATTGTGATCCGAGATCATTTGCATGGGAACATGAGTTTAAAGCATTTATTGAACAGGCTTCCCATGATAAATTTGGCCTTAAGGTTAAACTACCGGGAGGAAATGTGGCAAGCAGGGTGCTTCCTGTAAGGATTCACGATCTGGATCGGGACGATATCAAATTATGCGAATCAGTTCTCGGTGGTTCAATAAGAGGAGTGGACTTTGTTTATTCAGAACCAGGAGTAAACAGGCCGCTTACAACAGAAGATGATGATGAGAAGAATACAGAAGGCACAAAATACCGTAACCAGATTAATAAGATAGCTAATGCCATCAGGGAGATTATTCAGGGATTAAAGGCAGGGGGTGATCTTACAAGCAGAAGAGATAGAGATCCCGAGCATTTGCAGGAAGATAAAAAGGAATCTGAAATTTATAAAGGATCTGTATCCTCCGGTTTTTTCAACAGTAAACTGATAAAATGGTTGATAATTTCAATGATATCTGTCCTTGTTGTTATTGGTTCTTTGATATTATTTAATGTTATTAAATTCTCAAATGGATCAAAAACAATTGCTGTTATTCCATTTACCAATCCGCGTAATAATTATGATCTTGCATCTTACAGCGTAGGTTCCATGGATGCAATTATTTCCAAACTGCAGGAAATAAAAAGTCTGACAGTGAGATCCAGGATATCTTCACTTCAGTATATGGATACTAAAGAACCCTTAAGTAAAATAAGATCAGATTTAAAGATCAATTATCTGGTTGACATAAGTGTAGAGGGAACAAAAGATAACCTGAAAATGTGGGTTGGACTTACAAAAACGAAAAACAATGAACAGATATGGGCTGAACAATATAATATAAATGAAAGAGAATTAATGACACTCTTTACAGATATTGTAGAGGTCATTGCAAGGAAATTAAATGTTGTTTTTTCTTTTGAAGAGATAAAAAATATAAAACAGGATCTGACTGAAGATCCTGATGCATATATAAATTATCTGGCAGGGAATGCAAGGCTTTTAACAGCCATGGGAAACAAGTTTGTGGATTCAGAAAGTTTTGTTTCAGCCATTCAGTTATATGATAAAGCTATTGGATATGATCCGGATTTTGCTAATGCATATGCAAGAAGGGCTCTTGCGCGTTCATGGGGGTATTTTACAGGACAACTGAATTCAGAGCATATTGATAAATGCCTGCAGGATATTCAGAAAGCGGAAAGTATAAATAAAGAGCTGACGGATGTATATATAGCCTATGGATTCTATTATTATTACTGTAAACAGGATTATATTAATGCTCTGATGAGTTTTAATACTGCATCAGTAATGGATCCGGAAGATTACCAGCCCCTATTTTATATGGCATTGGTTTACAGGAGAATGGGTGATTGGGATAAATCTCTAAAACTGATACATAAAGTAGTTAACTTTAATCCGCAGGAGGCACTTTACTTAACCAATATAGGATTATCATATGCCTATATGCACGATTTTGATTCTGCTATTATTTTTCACCAGAAAGCTATAGATATAAATCCTGAGTTAGCTGCCCCGTATGTTAATAAAATACAAGCACTCCTTCTTAAATATGGAAATACTGAACTGGCAAGATCTGTCCTGGATACAGCTATCAGGAAAACAGGCGTAAACCTGCTTGAATATGAAATTATACTTGATATTTACGATGGAAATTATGTTGATGCACTTGAACTTACTAAAAAATCAGGATCAGCTGATTTCGGAATGAATGGTATCAGGCTTCTGTATCTGGGAAATATTTACAATTTTATGGATGAACATGAAATAGCAAAGGAATATTTTGATTCAGCAGCAATCGAATTAACCCATGAGGTGTTAAAAGATAGTACTATCCCATTAATCCACAGTTATCTTGGAATAGCATATGCCGGAAGCGGCGATGTGGAGGAAGCTGTTAAAGAAGGTAAAAAGGCAGTAGATTCATCAGCAGAGAACAAGATGTATAAAAGCGATATGCAGATTAACCTTGCATTGATTTATACAATGCTGGGTAAATATGATGATGCACTTTTTTATATCGGGGATGTACTTAAAAACCCGTCTAATATCTCTGTAAAAATGTTGCAAAATGATCCCAGCTGGAAACCATTATTATATCACCCGGGATTTAATAGTATTCTTAAAAATTATTTAGAGAAATAAATAAAAGGCTACAGACAGGCCTTAATTAATTTATTATTTAAAAATCATATTATGGCAAAAGTAATTCTTCCCTTTCCCCCGGTAAGACCGATGGATCCGGTATATGTACAAAATGTTCTTGAAGGCAAGAATGTGGATCAGACCATTACTGATGGCATTATTAGCGCCTTAAATGCTTATAATGAAAAATGCAATATTGCAGTAAATGAGCTCGAAGAAGATCTTAATAAAGTTCTTCAGATGAGCGGAAATACTTCTAAGTAAAAACTTATAATTTTTTTCAAATAACAACAAGAATGCATTTTCTTAATACTGAAAGGCCTGTCTGTTATTGTCATCATGAAAAATCGTCCGGTTATCTTTTTTACTCTTAATGATTATGACAACCTGGGTGTTGGCTACATGGCATCTGTTTTATCGGGCGCAGGATTTGAAACAGAAATTATTGATCCGCGTGAAGAAAAAACAATAATCCTTGACAACCTGAAAGCTCAAAATCCTTTACTGGTTGGTTTCTCAATAATTTTTCATAACTATATTGATCTATTCAGTGAACTTATCGATTACCTGCGGGAAGAAGGGATTGATTGTCATTTTACTGCCGGTGGTCATTATGCAAGTCTTAGATATAATGAACTTTTTCAATTAGTGCCAAAACTCGATTCTATTGTGAGATTTGAGGGAGAGTATCCTATACTTGAACTGGCAAAATGTTTAAAAAAGGGAGAAAAATGGAAGAAAATAAAAGGCCTTGTCTATAAGAAAAACAATGACTTTATTGTTAATCCGGTCTTGCCTCTTGAAAGAGACCTTGATAAATTTCCTTATCCGGAAAGATTACCTCTTAAAACATATGCCTTTAATAAGAAATTTACAACAATCCTGTCTGGCAGAGGATGTATTCACAATTGTTCATTCTGCAATACAAGAGTGTTTTACCGGCAGGCTCAAGGTCCTTTAAAACGTATCCGTAAACCAGAAGCAGTTGTGGATGAAATGGAATATTTATTTCACAGCCACCAGTGTTCTGTTTTTCTGTTTCATGATGATGATTTCCCGGTCAAATCATCAGGTGGGAGAGACTGGGTAGATAAATTTTGTACTGAACTTGAGAACAGGAATCTGAAGAAAAAAATTACCTGGAAAATTAATTGCCGGCCTGATGATGTTGAGGAAGAAATTTTCTTACGAATGAGGGAAAACGGTTTGTTTCTTGTCTTCCTTGGAATTGAAGATGGGACGGATAAGGGACTTAAAAAGCTTAATAAAAATATGACCATTGAGAAATGCTTAAAAGGTATAAACATCCTGAAAAAACTTGAAATTGGTTTCGATTATGGTTTTATGCTTTTCCAGCCTGATACAACCTTTAATAAATTAAACCGGAACATAGAATTTCTGAGACAACTATGTGAAGATGGTTATACACCTGTTACATTCCTGAAGTTATTACCCCTTTATGAAACCCGTGTCGAGAGAGAGCTGAAGAAAACAGGCAGACTCAGGTATTTAAATGGTATGGGTGATTATGATTTTATTGAAGAATCGATGAACCGGTATTTCAGGTTTATAATGGATGGTCTGGCAAAGTGGCTATGGGATCCTTATGGATTTGAAAATATTTCGAAGTGGATTAGAAATTATTTTTTAGTTTATATACATTACTTTGGTAATAATAAAGAGATTATGGATCTAAACAATAAGTTTAGAAAAAACATATCTGAAAGTAATATGTTCCTGTTGGATACCATGAAGGAATTATCAAAGATCTTTGAATCGGGGGATTATCTCACCCAAAAGGATAAATTGGGAACCTATATTATGAATATTAATTCAAACCACAATTCTTACAAAAGGGCGATTTTTAATATTAATGACCAGCTTTTAAAATATGAGCAGGAGAATCGCTGATATTTTCAGGATTCCCTTTATATTGTTTTTTAATTTTTTTGTAAATGTCTCATGCAGGTCCGAATCACGGATCATGAAATTAATTATATCCTGATCCCTATAACCAGGATATCATCAGTCTGCTCTTCATTATTCACCTCACGCCACTTTTCAATTTCTTCATACAACCTGTCACCCTGTTCGGGCATAGGCAGATCCTTTATTTTCATCAGATAATTCTTCAACCTGCCGGATTGATATTTCTTATGATCGCTGCCACCAAATTGATCAGTATAACCATCAGATAATAAGTATATTGAATCTCCCATGTTTACAGTAATAGTATCTGATAAGTACTCTTGTTCGTCTTTTTCATCATACTTTTTCCTGAAATTTCCGGATTTGTATTCATAAAATTGTCCGCTTTTTATGAGATAAAGAGGATTTCCTAAGCCTGAATAGGTAAGTAAATGGTTTTTTAAGTCCAGTTTGCAGAGTGCAATGTCCATGTCATCGGATATCCCCGTTTTTTCCCTCCCCAGTTTCAGAAACCGGTGAATTCGTGAATACAAATGTTCAAGAATAGCGGAAGGATATGTAAGTTTAAGTTCATTGACAGCCTGGTCGAGGATACCAAATCCGATTGTACTCAAAAGGGCTCCCGGGATACCATGACCGGTGCAATCAGCAGCAGCAAATATTATTGTGTGATTAAGTTTGCTGAAGAAATAAAAATCACCACTGACAATATCTTTTGGCTTGAATAAAATAAAGCTGTCGGGGAAGCATTCTCTTACATACAGGTTATCGGGCAGGAAAGACTTCTGGATGTGCAGAGCATAGTTATAACTTGATTCGATCTCTTTTACCGCCTCTTCAATTTTCCTGTTCCTGATATCTGCCATCTTCTCCACATCCGGTGATATTTTGACCAGTTTCCTTATCTGGTTATTCATTTTTCGTGTTTCATCCAGTATCCTCTGCATGGTGCTCTGTGGTTTTAACCCATAGGGCAGTTTGCTTATCTTTTCAGGATTAATATGGATTGCTTCATAATCAACATCCTTCAGTAAAGCGGGAATCAGTCTTACAAGTTCGCGGTCTTTTTCTTTTTCCGACTCGGAAAGAGCCTCATATGGTATAATTGCAGGATGTGTTTTTTTGCGCTCATCTTTTACTTTACCATATATCCAGCCATGTAATATCTTGTCCCAGCACCATCTGATATGTTCTACCCTGGCCATTGTTTCTATTTCATCCTCATCCAGATGAAGGACAGTTGTTCTGTATCCTTTTTTGACCGGACGGATCTTATAGCCAACAGCTAATAATTTGGCCGGGATCTGGAACGCATTATCGAGGTTAGAATGTTTTATTTCTTCAGGGAGATCATCAAAATCGACAATATTGTTTTTAGTATTTTCTGCTGAATGAAGCCAGGAGAGATAATTTTCACTGCCAACATCCTCAACCTTTTTTCTCATTTCATGCTGATACCTGGAATGGATAGCCCTGGCAAATTTGAATACTGCATTTTCGCTTATCTCTGATATCTCCTCAGGTCTGATTATCTCATATCCTGCTTTCTTTAATGCAACCGGGATCAGATGGTTAAGTTCAATATAGAAACGTTTCCTTGTTTCAGAAAGGCTTTTAAATGAAACGCGTACTAAAGATTTATTCTCTTGTATATTTGAGTGATAGTCTCCAGCGGCAAGAATTTCAAGATCCCTGTAGGGTATCAGGCAGGTCCTGCAAAAATCTTTATATGGCTGTATTAGCAGATTCAGTGATTTCAGTTTTTCCGGGATGTTCTCAGAATAAGCATACCATGGTGATTTCTCAGATTCTGAAAGCATATCAAAATCCTTCTTGAATTTATATGGTGAAGTATAGAGGTGTTTTGTGTTCTGGATATCTTTATACAGATATTCCGCTATCTGATCAATGAAGATCTGTTTGTACTCCGGCCAGTTTTGAGCGATTTTCCGCTTCAGCGAGTTGTCAGGTGAATAAACAATCTCCTGCCAGGCTTGGGCTTTACTATCAGTAGCCTGTTCTGTCATTAAATATTTAGTTCTCTTTTGATTTTCCTGAGACTTTCCCCTTTTAGTCAGTCTATCTCTTTTGACTCAAATTCAAAAGGAAATTTTGCAATTTTCGACATCTCCTGTCCGACCTGCATCATATCCATATCATCCATATCATAGTGCC
>CAZDOM010000104.1:0-10685 GCA_964507015.1 uncultured Rikenellaceae bacterium
CCATGTTTCGGTTTTTGAACCAAGTTATTACACCTAACGGCCCGGCAATATGGGGCGTTTGTGTTGGCCGACGCAAGTGCCGGGCAGTGTCCATTTACCCCGAGTACTCGGGGCCAGTAAGTTGTCACGGCACAAGGAGGCCATGGCGCGGTTTTTGGCGTCATGGTACAATTTTTATTGGGTGCAGGCGCGGTCGCGGTACGAATTTTCTAAGTGGTTTGATAATAAGTCACGGTACAGGAACTCTTAAAAATGCACTGGTGCAGCATCGCGATACAAATTGAAACGAAACCGGAAAGCTGTCACGGTGCAGGATTTGTTGGCGAGTAGTGCGGGCGTCCGGGTACATCGTTATGCAGGTCCCGGTATAAGTTTGCAGAAAGTTCTAAAAACCATTCCAAGCCTATTTGTTATGACCGGCGTGTTAGGTTTAGGGTCTTTTCTATTTTTTCCCCTTGTACAAATTGTCTTTTTTGAGTACAAGTCCAAAGTCCCAGAGAGACGGGCTTGAAGGCTCGTTACGCAAATGGGGAGAGTGTGTTGGATTTTAAGGATTTGCGTAATGTGCCTGAAAGCGAAGGGATGGAATTTATTCAGCTCTATAATCAAAAAACCAGAGAATTATAGTAACTAAAAGTTATTTATTACTTCAAATTGCTTAACTAACTCATTTCCTTTATTGTCAACGAGGGTTAATATATGAATCCCTTTTGAAGGATACATTCCTACCTGATGTTGAGAGGTTGTTGTTGCAATAAAATTATCATCAAGATGCCAATAGATGGTAGCATTTTCATCTCGGTGCGCCGCTTCAAATACAACGAGTCCGGGCTTCCCATCTTGCTCAAGGGGGATATAAATTTTTGTGAATGATCTGGGGTATATTAATTCCATATTGTTCTTTGCATCGCCGTCAATGCAGCCCTCCATAAACGGAGGTGGTTCTTTGTAATCAGTATGGTATAGTTTATAGTACCAAGATTGAATTGGTGGTAGAACAAACCAGGATTTCTGAACCATTTCACTTACAGGGTAACATGAGCTATTAACCTGATTTGTTGAATCTGAATTTAAATTTAATACCTTATGGTAGTTGCATAATTTACCTCCGATCATATAATCATCCAAATGCATATCAATAGTCTTTGTGCAATTATTTGTAGCAATAAGCCCACTTTCCAGGCACATAGAAACAGTCTTCATATATGGCATTGTCAACTCAGCATCACCATCCAATAATTTGAAAAGATCGAACATAAGTGGAGCAGCAGTATTTATTCCTGTCAATCCTGCTCTGCCTTCTCCATCCGCATTACCTATCCAAACTCCAACTACATATTTACTATTCAACCCTATAGCCCATCCATCTTTGAATCCATAACTGGTACCTGTTTTCCAGGATATGGGACGGGCAGATCCAAAATAACTCCATCCAGTACTTTCCTCTGGTCTTACAAGTTGCTGCATTGCAAGAAGAGTATAATAAACTGATGATGGTTCAAGTAAGACTCCCTGCTTGGTCTTTGATTTTCTTGATTTCAAATTCTTCTGGGTATAACTGTTTTGAAAAAATGGATTCTTGTTACCTTCTAGTGTTCGGGCTAAACCTGCATATATTCCTGTCAATTCCCAGAGGCTTGCATCAGCCCCTCCAAGGATTAATGATAAACCGTAATGGCTGGCTGGTTTATCCAGAGAGTACAAACCTAAAAGTTTTAATTTTTGATGAAATTTCTCATAACCATAATCACGGAGCATGTAAACAAAAGGCACATTCAGACTGCTTGTAAGAGCTTTATCAGCTTGTACAGCTCCTCTAAATCTCTTGTCAAAATTTTTTGGAGCAAATCCTTCATAAAATAATGGGATGTCTGGCAAGAGTTCTTTTGGCAGACATATTCCTTCGTCCATTGCTGCGGCGTAAAGTAACGGCTTGAGAAGACTACCGGTACTTCTTCGGGAAGTAATAATATCAACAAACTGCCCATTATCTGAACCATCATCATCTATATTGCCGACATATGCAAGAGTATTACCTGTTTTTATTTCAATAATTATGGCAGCTGCATTATTAATTCCGTTCGCTTGCATCCTCTTACTATAACGATTTACTCTTTCTATAGCCTGCAACTGAAGGTTCCTTTCAATTGTAGAACTAATGGTTTTCCCTTTATATCCTTCTTTAATAGCCCTTGAAAGTAAGTGGGGCGCATATCGTGGTAATTCTTTCGGTTTTCCCGGTAAATCTTCTTCCTTTGCAAGTTTTGCTTCTGATGATGTTATATAATCTTTCTCGTACAGTTTATCAATAAGAAAATCACGTTTCCTCAAGTATTCCTCGCTTTGTCTGCCTGGAAATACTGCTCCTGGATTATTTGGCAATACAGCAAGGGAGGCGGCCTCTGCCCATGATAATAAATCTGGAGGACGACCATAATACCTCCACGCAGCAGCTTGTAAACCCACAATATTGCCACCATAGGGTGCGTGTGAAGTATATAGAGCAAATATCTTTTCCTTTGAATAGAGCAGATCAAGCTTTATTGCTAAATGCATTTCATAGAGCTTCTGGAAAACATTTCTGTGGGGATTCTTTAATGCCAATCGAATAGTCTGCATTGTTATTGTACTACCCCCGGATACAATTTTTCCTGCCTTAATATTTTGCCTTGCCGCTCTAACTATGGATACAGGATTAACACCCGGATGTATATAGAAATATTCATCTTCAAAGAGTCTGGTTGCTATTCTGATTTTGTATGGAACTGTATCCATTGGCGGAAACCGCCACTGTTGATCAGTTGACAGAGTTGCGCTAAGTAAGTGCCCATCCTTATCCTCTAATACTGTTGCATAATCGTTACTGAATAATGGTTTTGGTAACGGTGTAATTAACAGAAACAAAATATAAACTCCCAATGTAATGATGGGGATCTTAACCCATGCTTTTCGCCTAAATTCGTTCCAAAGATTTCTGCCAGACGTCATTTCCCAGTCACAACTTCAATCCAACCTCCAGACAATCTTGCATAACGAGAATTATCATACATTGCTTCCACCGATAAAGCTGGCATATAGAATCGTCCCCTATATGAAGCATTAAGTAACACCGTGAATGTTCTCTTCTCACCTGCTTTTAGGTCGAAGTATTTAAGAACCCTGTCATCTCTAATATCAGTATATTCTTGTTCCGGAGTAGAACTTTGCATCTGCTCTTCTTCTTCAAGGCGGGTATTAATAATCTCCCAGCCCGAAGGAAATATTTGTGTGAGGGCCAGTTCATGATAATCTCCAGCAAGTCCGGGATTCTCAACTGTAACTTCCAATTTAAAGTTTGTACCCTGAGAAAGAATAGATTTATCAATCTCACTATTCTCTAAAGTCAAATAACGTGCTGATAAATTCAGGTTTTTGTTCTCAGTGGTTTCAGTTCCTTCAATTGGGATACCCGTACGTATAATTCTGGCGAACATAGGTGTATCGCCTTTATTAAAGACGCTAATTTTTCTATTCATATCAGATTCTCTTAGAGAATATCGTAGAACATACTGATCTCCTGATAAATTCATTAGACTACCGTTATCATCTATAGATACATTTATTGATTCTGATACAGGAAAAGATTTAACATATTCAGCGATGGCAATAAAACTATAAGCGGTAGTCTGAGTACTCAACCATTTGTTTTTATCCCCCATCTCTTCGGCAATCTCACGTACTAGAGAAAAAGCATCTTCTTTCTTCCCAAGATAAGTTAGTGTTTCAAGTATCATTGCCTTATCCCGAATGGGTGATCCATAAGAATACACATAACTATTTCTTTCGCTTATGGAACTGGGTATTTCCTTTTGAATAAGATTCATGGCTTCCTCTTTATAACCTGCTATTGCGTAAGCCAATGCTAGCCTATATTTTGCCTGACTATCGAGTTCTTTAATTTCCTTCATCCTGTTCATTGCACCCAAAGCCGGATTTCCTGAGATAGCAAGAGAATACAATCTATAAGCCTGAATTAACATATCAGAATAGGGCCCTGAAGTCGGTGTCCATCTTTCAGCCTCTTCTGTTTGGTAACCTATCCACTTGGATATCATCCCTTCGGCAATAGAATAACCACGTTTTTTTGCTTCTAGGAGGAAATGACCTGCATAGTTTGTACCCCAGGGATCAGGATAACTGTTGCCCGGCCAGTATGAGAATCCCCCTGAAGAGAGCTGGAAAGATTTAAGCCGGTTAATTCCTGCTTCAATATTTGACTGGATTTTATTCTTCATCTCCTTCTCAACTACTGTGAGTTCTTCAATATACAGTTGTGCAAATACAGATGATGTTGTTTGCTCAACACATCCATGAGGGTATTGAACGAGATATTTCAATCTTTGATCCAGATTTAGTGGGGGAAGTATACTGAACTCTAATGTTCCTGAATTACGCCCGGTAAGACCAATTGGCTTATAATCAATTTCCCATTTTGCATTTTGATTAACAATCTTATCGTCAACTACAAAAATGTCTGGGTTTCTGGGTATTACATTCATGTCAACATCATAGGTTGCAGACAAGTCACCCGATTTAGCAATGACTTCAACCTTTGCAGGTCCCAGTTTATTATCTGCTATTAAATCAAAATAAATTACTTTATCTCCCTGGCCACTGAAAGAAATATTTTGATTGTTTGATCCATTTACTTTGAGGGTGCCTGTAGATTTTACAATTACATTGACCTCTTTTATCTTATCATTTAATGCAAATACGTTAACAGGAAGTTTAATAGACTCTCCTGGTCCCGCTACTCTTGGCAGAGTTGCAAGAATCATTACCGGTTGCTTCACTGGTACGACTTTCTCTGTTTTACCATAAGAGCCTTCTGCCGCCGCAATTACCATTACTTTAACACTACCAATATACTGAGGCATTGTCAGATTATGTTCTCCTTTTTTACCAGCTTCAAGATAAAATGGTCCTATAAACTGGACAACCGGTTTAAATCTATTTGTCTCTTTTTCGTCCTTGGCTTTAATCTCATCGTCTCCTCCGATTGACAGGAGTCTCTCAATTTGCCCTCCATATGCTCCTATTACATCATCATAAACATCCCAGGTTTTGATGCCTAAAGCTTCTTTGGCAAAAAACGCTGACCATGGGTCAGGAGTAACAAAATTTGTCAGATCCAACAGACCTTCATCAACTACGGCGATTGTATAAGCCATAGCCTTCTTATTGACTTCAGTTATCGTAATTTTATATTTTTCTTCAGGTTTTAGTTCATCTGGCATGCTGATATTGGGATTTAATTCTGTTTGGGGATCCAATACCTTTACGGAAGTTATGCCATAAAGTCTCATAGGCAGATCATTCCCGGACTGAGCATGAGGCTGAATCATTGTAAGATGAATATATATATTTGGAGACATCTCACTGGTTGCCTCAAATTCAATATTCGTTAAATCTGCTTTCGTTTCTGTCCAGAAGGTTTGAATTACCTTACTACCTCTCTCAAGACTGACAAGAATTCTGTTTCCCTCCGTTGAAGGGATGGTAAGATTTATCTTATCTCCAACCAGGTATTCTTCTTTTTCAACTCCAAAATCCAACATTGAAGCACCATCAAGATCTCCTCTCTTCCCTTTACCTGCCCATCCTGGCCAATCAAGATATACAATTTGACCTGCTGAATGTCCCGAAGACGGATCTGATATCTTAATATAATATCTACCCCAGTCAGGATAGTCGATTCTAAGGTTCATAATACCCTCCCCATTCTTCGTATTGATATACTCTTCCTTAATTGGCTTTCTATATGAGCTCCCCACATAATTACTAATATTATCGTATGAATTGTCCCACCACCATTTCCAGTTTAACTTATATATCTGAACCTTCAGTTTACTTCTATCTACTGGATTTCCTTCAGAATCGACAGTTACAACTCTAACCTTGTGATCTTGGTCTGTGAGCAATATACCCCTTTTATCTCCCTCTGGAACTTTAATTCCAACAAACACTTCATATGGGTAATAAGGAATTGATATATTCTTAATGCTAAAATCACCACCTTCTTCAAATACCTTCCCATAAAAGTTAGCTTTGAGAGCTCCGGGTGCTCTGGTTTGTTCGCCAAGTTTAATATTCAGTTGTGTATATCCGTCTGTATTTAGCCTGCCCTGAAATGCCATTTGTCTTTCACTATAAAATTCTTTTGATTCATCATCAAAACTAAATCCAGGATAATCTTCAAATTGAGTTTTTATAGGAGTAAGTTGATATTCAAATTCTGTTTTCAGCGAACTTGCCTTTGAGCCTGTAAGCCACCTGACATTTAAATCTCCAGTCAGGTTTCGATCTTTATAAAAAAGCCTATCCTTCCCAAAATCAAGTTCAATCTTTAACCTGTTTGGTTTTACTGTTTCAATTCTTATTGTTTTATTGAAAACAGCTCCACCTACTTTGGCTTTTGCCAGCCAATATCCTGTTGGTGAATCCTGGTCTGTAAGCATATCAAACCTATATATATTGCCAACTGGTCGCGTGCTAATTTTTCTTGAAAACAACTGCCCCAAAGGATTCCATAGCTCCATTACAACTGGATGATCCTGAGGGATATTATCCTCAATATCTTCAAGTATAAATCCAAGGTGAATTGTATCTGATGGCCTCCATACTCCTCTTTCCCCATAAATAAACCCCTTTAATCCATATTGGATCATATTACCAGAAGTGTTAAAATTGCTGAGAGAAAGTGCAGAACCATCATCTATCCGTAGGTAACCATATTCCTGATTTTTCTTAGCAATAACAACAAAAGGAGAGCCTTTCCCCGAAAGGGTTAATTTACCTTCATTATTGGTTTTTCCCTCGGTAAGTTTTTGTTGTTGATAATCGTATAATTGAATCTGTACGTCCTGTATTGGCCTTGTAGTAATCAGGTCTGTAACAAAAATATTTATATCTCCTTTGTCTCTTTTCTTAGCGATAATACCAAAGTTTGACGCAAATAGAATTTTACTGACAGTTCTTCTGGAGGTATAGTATGAATTACTACAAGGATTGTCTCTTTCTGACCATTCATAATCTGAGTTGTAATAATTCTCATAATTATCCCAATATGATTCTTCTTCCTGGGCTCCCCATATTTCAGTATCATCTTCCAAGGATTCTATATTCTTGTCTTCACCGGGGCAAAAATATAATGAGTACTTCTTTCGTATACTAATTGAAATTTGGTATATCGCTCCAGGTTCTGCCCTAAATACATTCTCCAGATTAAGTATAAATCTATTCCACTGATTTAAATTCGTAACTCCACTGGTATTAAGTGATATTGTGGCTCTTGCAACTGGCCTTCCTACTCTGGGGATTTGATATTCACCACCAAGCGAATTGACCTGAAGATACTGAAGAACATTGTCTTCAAATATTCTAATAACAGTAACATCTACGGCTGATAATCCAACAGCTTCGAAAGGAAGTATCAACCCTTTTGAATCAGGTAATAAGGCTTTATTACTGTTGTCAACCAGCCTAACCTCTGGTTTTATTTGTGTAAACTGAAGGTTTGTACTATATTCTTCCTTTAATTCAAAACCTGCTGCATTCTTAATTGACTTAAAAATCTTAAGCACTATATCAGAATTTATCTCTTGCGTTGGATATATCTTCAGTTCATTTAAGTTCACTACAAGTCTGGGTTTATTTGCAACATTCTGGAGAACTACAATCCCATCCAGATTCTGTTTCTCATCAAGTGGATCAGAAAATAGAATTGAAATATAATTTTCTTCCCCCCTAACGATATTTGTGGATATGATTTTGAACTCATCAAGAGCTGGGATATCCACTTTGACCTGTTCTTTTTTACTTACCTCAATGGATTTCCCATCAAAGTCAAGATTAACCTTATCTTTTTTTGCTTTTCTTTCAACGTTTTCAACGATGAACCGGAATGTATTTCCCTCCTCAAGAGATTCCCAACTTACATTAAGATCCTTTCCATCCTGTTTTGCTATCAAAATTCCCTTAACTTTTTCAAAAGGCACAAAGTCGGCGGTCTGGATCCTGCCTTCAATTTTGATTCTTTTTAAATCATTTTTATCATACAACTGAGGTCCAACAATTGTTGACTCGTAGTTTTGGGTGAGTGTTTGAAATTTAAACTTAAATTCCTTCCTGTCTGCTGAGATCTCTGGCAAAACTTTCGATAGGTCAGCTGTGACTTCAAATGATTTTCCGCTTGGCAACATACTGGAAGGGCTAAAAACTATTGTTCTATTGTCTTGCCAATGACTTGTCCCGTCAATATTCGGAGAGAATTTAAAGAATGATTTTATCTCATTTCCTGCCAGAGAATCTCCTGCAGCTTTAGCCAATCTTAACTGAATGGTTGATGTACGTGAGATTACACCTCCGGAATAATTTGAAATATAGTCAACATATAAGCTAACAGGGCTGCTAAAATCGTCATCACGATTCGCTTGATTAGATTTATTTTCGCCCTTGGGGCCACAGGAAATAATAATGGATATTAATATTCCATAGACTGAAATCTTAGAAAATAAACGAGGCATAATTAGTTATTTATTTAAGGTTGATTGAAGTATGGTATTACATAAAATTAGCAATAATTTAAACTACAACAAGTTTTCTATAATCATTTTTCTGTTATTATATTAACAGTCAACCGATTTGTCTTTTTATTCATGTATCAGAGGACTTGAGTCCAGCGCTGGAAAGAAAGCATGTGTTTGGTGGTGAAGGGATGGTTGCAGGGATGGGCCGACAAACTCTTGCTTGCGCTTTGAAATTCATGGTATAGTCGCTCATTGCCTTAAACCTAACGGCCCGGCAATATGGGGAGGTTGTGTTACCTGGCGCAGCACCGGTCACAGAATTTCATCTTTAGGTAGCTTACTGTCCCGGTGCAAGACAGGTATGGCGCACTTTTTGCAGTCCAGGTACAATTGTCGGGAGTATGGGCGTTTCGGGGTACAAGCTTAATAAGTTATTGATAATGAAATATGTTGCAGTATTATAGTAAATGGTACATGAGCAGTGTCGCGTTACACCCCGACATTGAA
Source organism: uncultured Rikenellaceae bacterium (assembly GCA_964507015.1). Lineage (GTDB taxonomy): Bacteria > Bacteroidota > Bacteroidia > Bacteroidales > VadinHA17 > LD21. The sequence continues at coordinate 9,075 of CAZDOM010000104.1, forward strand.
ACCAGTAAATGAGTCATGGTACACAAGTTTAATTGATGGCAGATGCGGGTATCCGGGTTTAACTTGTATTACGAAACTCAATGGCCAGCCGGTTGTCATGGATAAAAAAGATCAAAAGAAAAAAGAGGGGTCCGGGTGTCAAAAACACTTGCAGTTTTTGCCCGGCTGGCGTATACGTCACCAGGCAAAAAGTGTGACAAACAACTTACCCATATTGTCCGTGTTATGGTTAGTTGTTATTTTATTTTTATTGATATATCTAGTTTTGATTCTCTTTTATTGACTAAATAGGTCATGATATTAGCTTTTTAGTACACCTATCTATTCGTTTTTGCCAATCACCTGCCCAACCTTGTTCAAGTGCTGTTTTAGAGATATTTATTGCGGATTCAAAATTTTTATGTTTTTCTTCAATTATAGCTAATTGTTCGAATCCAACGTGTCCTGGTAATGGATCATTATCAAATTCCTTTAGAAAAGCAGTTTTGACTTCTTTCGCTATCTCTATTTGTTTTTTACATGCTTCAATTGCTTGATTTAATGCATTTATATCCTTGTCACGATCTTTATAATATATCTTTAATTTATTCTGATAATGGAAGTGAACATCAATTATATTGCATGTTTCATCAATTAGTTCTTCCGCTTTTCTTAATATTCTATAGGCTATTTTTCGGTCTTTTTCATTATCAAACCAAGAAACAAGACCTGATAAAAAGCCTAAAGCAGTTTGAGAAGTATAGGAAATGTCTCCATCAACTAAAGAATTTTCATCTGATCCAAGAGGTTGGAATTTTTTGAGAATGTAGTTTCTTTCCTCATTTGTGAACTCTGAAAGCCACCATTCCGAAAGACCAAAATATCCAATCTCTCCGCTTACTTTATTTTTTTTATTAAATAATTCAAACATGCTCATAAATCAAAAATATTTGCTTTTGTTTATTCAGATTAGGGTCTTACTATTTAGAAATACCATAATTACTGATATTCCTACTGTTAGAATAGTAAGAAAATTCAAGATAATTGAGATATTAAAGAATCTAGAAATTGATGTTATTTTATTATACTCATTTGACCAATCATGAAAATGTTGATCAAATTCTGCTCTATCAAGTGTTGAACCTTCTTGATGAAAGAATGCCATCTTTTTTAATACACCATAACTAGTCATCATACGAGTTTCTCTCCTGAATATGAGGAACTTAATTATCCCAGTAAAAAATACATTTATCATAGACAGTATTAAAACGATGATAACCAACAACATGATAAGATCCGTTTTTAAAATGTGCAAACCATCAATTATTGAAATCACTAACGCACAAATCCCAATTGATATACCAAAAAGCCAATTACTGAATTCTTTTATTGAAGCTTCAGCTTTTTGTGTGAATTGAAATTGCTCAAATATTGTATCGAAATCACCCATGATATTTCAGTTTTTAGGTTTATATGTACTACAAATATATCCCTTATGATTTATTAGAATTGTGCTCAGGAGTTATGGTTAGTTGTCATTGAAATTATCTAATGTGCACGAAGTTAATCAATTAACCATAACGGCCCGGCAGTATAATTTCGTAAGCGTTACCCGCCGCCAGTCCCCTGTGC
>CAZDOM010000105.1:0-10431 GCA_964507015.1 uncultured Rikenellaceae bacterium
TCATAAATGATTAATTTAATATTAGTTAGTTTTATGTCTGGGGAACATAAGGTTCACCCGGTACCGGTACCTCCTTGGAAATATCAACAGGACCGAATTCAAATACTGTTGGACCAAGCTTCAGGTCGGAGTTCATCATTTCATCCCAGGTAGTCTCCTTACCTGTGTAAGCCGAGATACGTCCCATTATGGCCGTCAGGGTTGAAACTGCTGTATTTTCGAGTTCGTTAAATGGTTTGCCCGTTCGTATGGAAGTCACCATATCTATATGCTCCTGGACATAAGGATCCATCATAGCCCTTGATGATGGTTTGCCCTCGTCATCAAGAGGATACTCATATTTCCAGATCTCTGTTCCTTCCATGTCATAAATTTTATCGTAGCAGTTGGTAAAGCCTTTTGTTCCCTGTATTCTCTCCGAGACATTATTGGCACATCCATTTATCTGACGGCACATGCTGTGCATATGCATGCCATTCTCAAAGACAAAGTCAACAGAGAAATTATCGAACTGGTCGCCTGTAACTCTTCTCTGGCGTGATCCCATTGCAACGGCTGACACCGGGTGTGACCCTGTAAACCAGTTAATTACATCGAGGTTATGAACATGTTGTTCAACGATATGATCGCCCGACAGCCATGCCCAGTTCACCCAGTCGCGTATCATCCATTCCATTTCAGACCATGCTTTATTAGCATCACGGTGCCATAGCTTCGACTGGTTCCAGTAGGCATTTGCCCCGACAATATCGCCAATAGCTCCACTGGCAACCTGCTGCCATGTTGCATTATAATTACGCTGGTGACGGCGTTGTGTCCCAGTTACAATTGTCAGGTCAAGCTCTTTTGCCTTAAGGGCAGTAGCCATTACGGATCTTGCCCCGACAGGATCAACACAAACAGGTTTTTCAGTGAAGATATTCTTACGGGCTGCTACTGCTGCTGCAAGATGCATTGGCCTGAAGAATGGAGGAGTTGCAAGGATTATTATATCTACTCCTGAATCAATAACTTTCTCAAATGCATCGAATCCTACGAAGCAATTCTCTTCCGGAACCTCCTGTCCTTTTTCCTTTAGTATGCTTGCCCGGCATTGATCAATTCGATCCTTAAAGGTGTCGCCTAATGCAGCGATCTGCAGATTCGGTCCGGCACTGAGGAAATTGATTGCAGCACCCGTGCCGCGTCCTCCGCATCCAATCACACCAGCCTTCAGAACAGGTCCGTCGGGAGCCTGGTCAAGCCATGTTCCCTCAGGCACAGGCTTATAAGTTGTCCCTTTGCTGCTGCAACTTGTGATAATGGCCGGGCCTATAACCCCCACTGCACCAACTGTCGCAGCTTTCCCTAAGAATTTACGTCTAGAAATACTTGATTTTTTCATGTCAGTCAGATTTTATGAGTTCTAAATTTACAATTTTCCTGTCTTCTGATCAAATTCACAAACAACCCTGAATCCAACATTAAAACAGTCGGAATACCACCAGATGCTTTTGGGGATCTGGGGATCGGTCTTCAGCCATTGAGCAGTATGTGTATAACTTCTTGCAGCACTTCTAAGGCTGCCGGCATTGTTATGGAAAGAGCCCCCTCGTATCACATGCTCCTCTCCTGATGCCGGGCCGATGGGATCTTTTACCAGACCCGGCAGATACTGAGAATATGTATCAGGCTGATACCAGTCGGAACAGAATTCAGCAACATTACCCGACATATTCTTAAGTCCGAAAGGATTAGCCTTTACCATATCGTGTGGCTGGGTTTTGCCGGGACTGTTTTCCCTGTAGATGACATATGTATTTATTATGGCAGTATCATTCCTGGAGAGTTTTGCCCTTAGCCCTCTTTTTTCAAATTTTTCAGGATCACCCGGAAAGAAATAAGGTGTAGTTGTTCCTCCTCTGCATGCATATTCCCATTCAGCCTCAGTTGGCAGACGGTAAGTTTTACCGGTAACCCGGGAGAGCCATTTACAATATGTTTCCGCAGCATGGAAGGTGAAGGAAATAGCGGGTCGCTGACCCATCCCCCATCCCTGGTCGGGTTGACCATAAGGAGGTGTGGCACCCGATATTGCATCTGTTTCAGAAGCTGGTCCGGCCCGAATACCTTCCGTATCTGTTGATCTGCCTTCTGCAGATGTCTGAGCATAAAATGCCAGGTATTCGTCCCAGGTCACCTCAACCTCACCTATGAAAAACGAACTTATCTCCACCTCTTTTACAGGACCTTCATCTGCCTCTCTGAAAGGTTCATCCTCAGGGCTACCCATTTTAAACACACCGCCGGGTATTGCAATCATACTGAAAGAAACTGATGAATTGGGTATCTTCTCGGTAAATGATGAAAATTGACTGACCTTAGCCGGCTCTGTGAATAACTCCTTTGGAGCAGATGAAATACTTCCGAAAGTAGTGTTACTTCCATGTGTATAACCTTCGATGTAATGGCCCGCATTCAGATGGCAGTTAATACAGTGAAGATCAGGTGTTTTTTCAGTTTGTTTATAATAAAGGTGTGCATCTTCACCCTCCTTTGAAAGTTCAAGCGGGAAAAGATTCTCATGGCATTTAATACAGCTGCTTTCGAAAACATGCCCCCTGGCAATCTCAAGTCTTCCACGCTCATCCCAGTCGAACGAAGCAGAATCCCTGGTCCAGTAACTCCACAGATCACGTAATCCTGTCGTCCCTTTCTCCCAGAGATAGTTTTCACCTTTCGGCGGAAGATGACACTCGACACATGCTGTCCTGTATCCCGATCCTGTCTCATAATGTGTCGATCTTTTCCATGATTGATCAGCCGCGGGATGAATATGACAGGAGATACAATAATCATTTGTCGAGGTATTATCCAGAACTCTTCCTGCACCGAGAATAAGAAGTATCCCGATAATAAGACCGGGTAAAAACCACAACAGAAATCTCTTCATAGAATGAAATTGATTGTATGAAGATAAATATTTTTTACCACGGAGAACACGGATAGACACGGAATTTTAAAAATCATCAATCAGTCCATACTAATCAGGAAAGTATGTGGTTTATCTCATTAATAACAAATATTAACCTCTTGTGCGGTTGAAATTATAATTTATTGATTTAGAGAAACTTGGTGTCTTGGTGTCTTGGTGTCTTTGTGGCATTTTTTCTTAGCCACCAGGACACAAAGGCACAAAGCTTCACCAAGAGATCATTATCATATTGTTTATCAAACCATTAATACCTATACGAAATAAAAAATTATTTAAATCTCATTTCAAATATCGGTAACCGCACAACTCGTAAATATTAATATTTTTGTATTCTAAATTTCATTCAAATGAAACGATTCATTACCTTAATAATTTATTTGTCTGTTACTCTATCTCTATATTCACATCCCTGGAAGCCATCTCATTATGTGATAGTTGACACAGACGGTGGAGTTGATGATATAAAAGCGATTTCCTTGCTCCTTGCATCTCCTGATGTGAGAGTACTGGCTATTACTGTTTCACCCGGTGTGCTTTCAGCAGAAAATGCCTATAAAAAAATTAAAAGTCTTTTAAATGCATATTATCATGAAGGTATTCCCATCGGTATATCAAAAAATAAAAGTCCGCTGAAAGAAGAGTTCCCTGTTGCCCTTCAGGCAATCTGGGGTGATGAGTCAAAAGTTGATCCTGAAAAAGCACCTGATAATCTGGAGCTTATAAGTGAAATTTTTACTGTTGAAAAAACCAATATCAGTTTTATATGTCTTGGAAGTATGACAACAGCTTATAGTGCACTGAAAGAAATACCGGCTTTCAGTAAACAGGTTAAAGAGATAGTCTGGAGTGCAGATGGAGCATCTGATAAAGAAGGATATAATTATAAGATTGACCCCAGAGCTTCAGAAAAAATGCTGAAACAGGAGATCCCTGTACATATTGTGAGAAAATACAATGACCGGGACCCTTTGTTTTATAATGAAGAACTTATCAGTTCAATTAATAAGATAAACAATGTATATGCAAAGGAAATATCTGAATTTCTCAATTCAGATATTGCAAAGAATCACAGTTTTTGTTATGAGGGAACAGATGAAATGACAGTTCTGTTCATTCACTATCCCGATCTCTTCATTAACAAAATATACGGAAACATTTCTGAATCCACACCATCGGATCTGGCAGGTATTAAGGAAAATTTACTTCGAATTCTGAAAGGTGAGACAGTAAACAGAAACCAGGTGATCAGGCAGATTCCTGTTGATCCTTCATTTTATTTTGAAGATGTTGGTCCTGTAGTAAAAGAAATAGTAAGCATGTACGGTATTGAAGAATGGACATCAGGGGTAGTGTCTAATGAGCTGCACCGGCATCTCGGTGTATATACAATAGTAGGGGTAAAAATGGGTATTCGTGCGCGGGAATATTTCGATACCGGGGTTGATGAATTTAATGCTGTCTCCTATGCCGGATCAACGCCTCCGCTAAGTTGCATGAATGATGGTATACAGGTAAGTACAGGTGCAACTCCGGGTCATGGTCTTTTAACAGTAAGAAACGATACTGTATTAAGACCCTCTGTTGATTTTACATATCTAAACCGCAAAATACGACTTACACTTAAGCCGGAGATAACTGCCAGGCTCAGTTCCACACTCAAGGAATATAATTTTGTATACGGGCTCGACAGTAACATTTACTGGGAGCTTGTCAGGAAAGAGTCTCTTAAGTACTGGAAGGAACTCGACAGGCATGAGATATTTATAATAGAGGAGATGTAGCCTTACCCCCTCCCTCCCGATTGGGGTTTGGGGTGAGGTCATTTATTATATTCATCAAAGAAATCATTACCCTTGTCATCGGTAAGGATGAAGGCAGCCATATTTTCAACCCTGATCTTCCTTATTGCTTCCATTCCGAGATCTTCAAAATCAATCAGTTCAACAGATTTAATATTTTCAGCAGCCAGTATTGCAGCAGGTCCGCCGATAGTACCGAGATAAAATCCCCCATATTTTTTGCATGCTTCGATAACAGATCTGTTCCTGTTTCCCTTTGCAAGCATTATGAGTGATCCTCCCAGGCTCTGGAACTCATCCACATATCCATCCATACGGCCTGCTGTTGTCGGGCCAAAGCTGCCTGATGCCATTCCGGCGGGAGTTTTAGCAGGTCCGGCATAATAAACAGGATGGTTTTTAAAACATTCAGGCATGGGGTTCCCTTCATTCAGCATTTTTTTAATTCTGGCATGGGCAGCATCACGTGCAACGACAAGAGTACCGGTAAGGCTCAGTCTTGTTTTTACAGGATATTTTGTCAGCTGTGCAAGTATCTCTTTCATTGGTCTGTCAAGATTTACCTCAACAGGTTTCTTAAGCTCAGGGGCCTGTATTGGCATGAAACGTTGAGGATTTGTCTCCAGCTCTTCGAGGAAAATCCCATTTTCATCTATCCTTGCCTTTATATTCCTGTGTGCACTGCAACTGACGCCCATACCAACGGGACATGATGCAGCGTGTCGTGTCATGCGGATAACTCTCACATCATGAACAAAGTATTTTCCTCCGAACTGTGCACCCACACCATATTCATAACATATCTTCTTTATTTTCCCCTCCCATTCAATATCACGGAATGCTCTTCCGCTGTCATTTCCTGTTGTAGGAAGATGATCCAGGTATCCTGCTGAAGCCTCCTTTACGGCTTTCAATGTTGCCTCAGCGGAAGTGCCTCCAATAACCAGTGCAAGATGATATGGCGGACATGCCGAGGTACCAAGTTCTTTTATCTTTTCCCTGACAAACTTAGTAAGCGATTCCTCATTGAGAAGTGATTTTGACTGCTGGTACAGAAATGTTTTGTTGGCAGAACCACCCCCTTTTGTTATAAAAAGAAATTCATAGGCATTTCCTTCAACCGAATAAATATCGATCTGTGCAGGCAGGTTACTACATGAATTCTTTTCTTCAAACATTGTATATGGTACTATCTGAGAATACCTCAGGTTCTTGTCACGATAGGTCTCAAAAATACCTTTTGACAGATGCCGAGCATCATTTGAATCTGTCCGCACTGCCTCACCTTTTTTGGCAATTACAATTGCAGTACCGGTGTCCTGACACCATGGTAATTCACCTTTGGCTGATATTACAGAATTGCGAAGCATCTCGTAGGCAACAAAATGATCATTATCCGTAGCTTGAGGATCATCAAGTATAGCAGCCAGCTGTTCGAGATGTGAAGTGCGAAAGAAGAACGAAAGATCCGAGATTGCTGTTTTTGCCAGCAATTCAAGACCCCTGGGATCCACTTTAAGTATCTTAATTCCATCAGCAACTATTGTACTTACATAATCTTCAGAGAGAAGACGGTATTTGGTGGTATCGCGTTCTGTCTGAAATGGTTTTTCATATATAAATTCTGCCATAACGTGCTGTTATTTAATTAATAATGAATGGATTGAATTAAATTTTAATCGGAATATCTCTGATTCTATCAAATATAACAACAATTGATAAATAAAAAGATGTAAAAAATCATGAAAATACCCCCGCCATCAGCCAGTTGGCTGATGGCACCCCCTAAAGGGGGTTTAAAACCCAAATTGCTTATTACTTTTTTATAAGGGTTTATAGCCCCCCTTCAGGGGGGTTGGGGGGTCAGTCAATTCCGGGCAGGGGTTGGGGGGTTTTTCAGCCAACCTGAATTTATCCTTTGCCCTGATTCCTTTGGGAGTCATCCCGACAGTACAGCATTCAACATGTTCATCGTGTTGAAAAACAAGAATATAATTGTTTTTCAAAGCCTCTTCGAGAATTTCTTTTTTTTCTTCTATAGTCTTTAGTGAATCAATATCATAACTCATATTCCAGACAAGCGGGAGATGTGATACTGTTGGTATTAGATCTCCGGTATAGATCAATCGTCTGCCATTATAATCTATTACAGGTAACATAAGGCCTGGAGTATGTCCATAGCAGAACCTGACTGAAAACCCTTTGAATAATTCTCGCTCCTCATCAACCAGATTCAGGTGCCCGCTGTCACCAATGGGTTTAATATTCTCCTCAAGAAATGCATCAGCTTCCCTGAGATTATTTTTTGCAGCCCACTCCCACTGCGTTCTGTTTACATGGTATATTGCCCGGGGAAATACCAGTTCATAACCCGGGCCATGTCTGCTGTTCCTTACACAACCCCCGCAATGGTCGGCATGGAGGTGTGTTAATACAACATCAGTTATATCTTCCGGCTTATAGCTCCTCCTGGCAAGACCCTCAATCATACCCTCTCCGTTATGCAAATGCACATGACTGAAAAATTTAGCATTCTGTTTATCGCCCCAGCCGGTATCGACAAGAATTTTATGCCCGTCGGTTTCAATAATGAGTGAACGAAGGGACAGCACCATCAGGTTATTCTCGTCAGAGGAGTAAACCCTTGACCAGAGTACTTTGGGAACGACACCAAACATAGCACCCCCGTCAACTTTGAAATTGGAAATATTGAAAAGGTCTATCTTCATCGTGATAACTATTCAGTTTAACAACAATTAATCCAGGCAGATAGTTTAATTATCCTGACTTGTTCTGTATTATTCATTATCTCAGTGGAGGCTGGTTTTTTTGTTTTGATGTCATTTGGTATGTAATCTGCATAAGCAGTCTTATCAACTGGTATGAGGTCCATCCTCTTAGTCTTGTGAACCAGGTTCGTCTCCTGTTATATTCCTCAAAGATTACCTGGCGACAGTCTTTCCTTATTATATCACGCAGTATCTCTTCAAAGCTTTGTACAAATCCCTCATCAAAAACGTTCACATTTACTTCCACGCTGGCAAAGTCGCTCAGGTGGTTAAGGTTATAACTTCCAATGGTACACCATCTGCCATCAACAGTGGCAACCTTGGCATGAAGGTTTGAGGGCAGGTATTCAAAGATCTTTATTCTGTTTCGCAGTATAAAATCGTATAAGAAACGGGTTGCCCTTTCAAACATCGGGGCATCAGATTCTGCTGAAAGAACTATTGTGATATCAACTCCTCTCATACTGGCATTCCTTAATAGTTTTCGTTCATTTCTGCCTGGCAGGAAATAACTGGCAAATATTATCATATTTTTTTCGGCATACCTGATGGTATTCCGATAACTGCGCAGGATTTCAATCTTCCGGCGATACCAGTTATTTTGCCTGACCTTCAGCTTTATATTTTCATTATAGTGAACAGGTTCAGGAATTGTCTCTCCCGATCTTTCATTTCTTGATATAAAAGTTTTGTTCCATAGCCTTTTGACAATTTTCAGAAGATGTGCACATTCAGGGCCTTTAAAAAGTAATGCAAAATCGAGCCATTCTTTCTTTTCATGAGTACCATGGTATCTGTCTGCAAAGTTCATCCCACCGATAACAGCAACTTCACCATCAACCAAAACAACCTTTGAATGAAGTCTCAGGCTTAGCTGGAATCCCTTTGTAATAAATGTCGGCGCAAAGAACCTGAAAAGAATACCAGAATCTTCAATACTATCAACAAGCTCCTTTGATAAATATTTTGTTCCGAATGCATCAAGAAGAAGATATGTTCTTACGCCTCTGTTGGCCGCCCTGATCAGTGCATTTATTATCCTGACACCCGTTTCATCTTCATCTATTATATATGTCTGTAAATGAATAAAATGTTTTGCCTCGTCAATGATTTTCTCAACTGCATAAAAGAATGGTTCGCCACTCCTGAGCAGCTCGATATAGTGTCCTCTTTTATAATCCTGTATATGAGATTTTACTTTCATTAAAACTTCGGGGAGTCATTGCTCCATACAAATATAAGACTTTATAGTCATGAAGATAGTTATCATTTTTTACATTAATTTAGCAAATCATCCAAGCGAGTATCTATGAAATTCAGTTTACAGCTACTTAAGATCCCGGTGATACTATTTGTTTTAACAGCTGTATCATGCAAAAAAGATGTACTTCCATCACACCCGAGAATTCTTCTTCTTAAAGGTGAGGAAAGCAGTATTAAGGAAAATATTGCTACTGATTCGACCTGGTATAGAATCCATAATTTCATACTTGAAGAATCTGATAAAATTTGTGATTTACCACCTGTGAAGAGGGAACTCATAGGGAGAAGATTATTGGACAAATCGAGGGAAGCTCTTAAAAGGATTTTTTACCTTTCATATACATGGCGAATGACATCCGAAGACAAATACCTTGCCCGTGCTGAGAATGAGATGCTTGCCGTATCAGAATTTGAAGACTGGAATCCTTCTCATTTTTTAGATGTGGCAGAAATGACCATGGCTCTGGCTATCGGATATGACTGGCTTTATAAAGAATTATCACCGGATATACGTAAAATTATCAGTGATGCAGTTATAAACAAAGGACTTAAGCCCTCTTTTAATCAGGACTATAACTGGTGGATAACCTCTTCCAATAACTGGAACCAGGTATGCAATGCCGGAATGTCCTATGGAGCTCTTGCTGTTTATGAAGACAACCCGGAGTTCGCTAAAGAAATACTCGACAGGGCATATGTCTCAATTAAGCTCCCTATGGATGATTACCTGCCCGATGGAGCATATCCGGAAGGTTATTCTTACTGGGGTTACGGGACAACATTCAATGTAATGTACCTGTCAGCCATAGAAAAGATATTTGGCAGTAATTCATTACCGGAATTAAACGAAGGATTTCTGAAGAGTGCCTCATATCTTGAAAATATGACAGGACCATCAGGTTTATGTTTTAATTATTCCGACTGCAGTGCCGGAGGATATCTTCAGCCGGCAATGTTCTGGTATGCTCAAAAAACAAACGACCCTTCATTACTCTGGTCGGAACGATATAATCTTTTAAATAATAAATTACCTGAAGACAGACTTCTGCCTGCCATACTTATCTGGAGCAACAGAATACAAATAAATAAAACAGATCAGCCTGAAAATAATACCTGGATTGGACAGGGAAAAAATCCTGTCGCACTTTTAAGAAGCTCCTGGAATGATCCGGATGCTGTTTTTGTTGGTTTAAAGGCTGGTTCGCCCTCTGTGAATCACGGACATATGGATATAGGATCCTTTATCATGGAGGCTAATGGGGTAAGATGGGCAATGGACCTTGGTTCGCAGGACTATAATTCACTTGAAACTGCCGGTGTTGACCTGTGGAACATGGCACAAAACTCACAACGCTGGGAGGTATTCAGATATAACAATTTTATACATAATACACTTACAGTCAACGGAAAACTTCAGGTTGTGAATGGATATGCTCCTATAACCGGATTCTCCGGTCAGCATGGTATGCTTAACGTCATAACAGACATAACAGCAGTATATCGCGAAGACCTGAAGAGTGCAACAAGGGGGATAGCAATAGTTGACGACCAGTATGTTATTGTACGCGATGAGCTGGAAACCAATGAAAAAGAATCGGTAATACGC
>CAZDOM010000106.1:0-10310 GCA_964507015.1 uncultured Rikenellaceae bacterium
AACCTTTTATAAGATATTTCTATTCAGAGGCACGCTGTTCACAGCGTGCCTTTTTATTTAAAATTTTATTAACCAACATAAACTTGTAACTATGAAAAAGATCAGAAAAATTTTATTAAATGAAAATGAGATGCCGAGGCAATGGTATAATCTGGCAGCCGATATCAAGGTTCCTCCTTTTATGAGCCCGGATGGACCGGTACCACAGGAAGCCTGGGCACCTGTTTTCCCGATGAATCTGGTTGAACAGGAATATAGCACACAACGCTGGATAGATATCCCCGAAGGAGTTCTGGAACTGCTTGCCAGGTATCGTCCATCACCTCTTCACCGTGCCTATGATCTTGAGCAGGCCATCGGAACTCCAGCAAGGATTTATTATAAAAATGAGAGTCTTTCACCTGCAGGAAGTCATAAACCCAATACAGCAGTTACTCAGGCGTGGTATAATAAGCAATTTGGTATTAAACGACTTACAACAGAAACCGGTGCAGGTCAGTGGGGCAGTGCGCTGGCTTATGCATGCGCACTGATAGGACTTGAATGTAAGGTATTTATGGTCAGAATAAGCTATGATCAAAAACCTTACCGGAAACTTATGATGCAAACCTGGGGAGCCACATGCGTGGCAAGTCCGAGTAATGAAACCCAGGCCGGAAGAGCTATTCTGGAAAAAACTCCCGATACTTCCGGTAGTCTCGGTATTGCTATCAGCGAGGCAATTGAAGCAGCAGTTACTGACCCTACAGGACAAACCAGATATTCACTTGGCAGTGTGTTAAATCATGTGATGATGCACCAGACCATTATCGGTCTTGAAGCTAAGAAGCAACTGGAAATTGCAGGTGAGAAGAAAGTTGACGTAATAGTAGGTTGTGCCGGAGGAGGCAGTAATTTTGCCGGACTTGCCTTCCCATTTGTATATGATAAGATCAATGGAGCTAATATTGATATTATACCCGTTGAACCCTCATCCTGCCCTACACTAACCAAAGGTCCCTATGTATATGATCATGGCGACACAGCTAAAATGACACCTTTGGTTGCAATGTATTCCTTAGGCCATAGCTTTGTACCGGCTCCAATACATGCAGGCGGTTTACGATATCATGGCATGGCACCCCTTGTCAGTAAAGCCGCCCAGGAGGGTCTTCTTTCACCAATGGCGCTCCACCAGTTGGAGAGTTATGAGGCTGGAATTCTATTTGCAAGAACCGAGGGAATAATTCCTGCACCTGAAACAACTCATGCTATTGCTACAGTAATTCGCGAGGCAAAAAAGGCAAAAGAGGAAGCAAAAGAAAAAGTAATTCTGTTTAATTTCTCCGGTCATGGTTTGATGGATCTGACAGGATATGATAAATTTCTTAACGGACAGTTGGAAAATTATGAGCTTCCTGATGATGTCATAAAAGAGAACCTGAAAGAAATTGCTGGCTATCCGCTGCCCTAGCAAGGAATAAACAGTTATCAGAAATCGGAGTAAGATGTCGGGTGAAGCAGGTAAACATCTGCCTTCGAAACAGTATTCTTATACTCTTCGAGACCCGACATTTTTCCCCATTCCGGATCATTCCTGAATGAAATCCATTTTTCATCATGTATCTTCATATCCCGGAATGAGGTCATATACATTAGGTTCGGTTTATGGCTTCCCGATAATACTTCTCCAAAAAATACAGGATTGAAGCCCAGCTTCTGAAAAAGTGCTATCTCACCACTATTGAACATTTCAATTTTTTTTGCAGCTTTTGCTTCCGTAGCACTCTCATAACTGCGAAGCTCATAAATTCTTTCCCCGGCAGGATTAGTATAAGCCGGAGTCACGAATATGGGCATTTCTGTGAAGGCTTTCAGCAGGATGCTCTCATATCTTACAAAAGGTGGATCATCATAAGGCGCATCTAAAAACTCCTTTCCTGCATTCCGGTATACTCTATCCTTCTCAAGTTGTGAAGGCAGCTTCAGATACTGGGATATATTTTTATATGGGATAAAGACATATATAAGCTTCCCAAATGAAGTATCATCTGCTACGGGTTTGAATACACCTACACTGGTGATTCCAGTCTTATGCAAAGCGGGTAGGAAGGCATCTTTAAGATAGCTGTCAATACGTTCAGCCTGAACAGAATTACTTACATGGTAAATTTTTATTTCATAATACATCTGTTTTGCAGAAGCAGCGTTCAGACTATTAATAAGTGTAGATAATACACTAATTATCAATACCATAACTAGCGTTCTGGGTAAATCAGCGATTTTTTTCATAAAAGAACTAGTTTAATTAATATACTTGTGAAAATTCTTCGAAAATCTGGTCAGCCTTTTCCGGTGTCAGTTCAGAACCCGATTGAATATAAAACCTGTGATTAAAGGTCATAGACTCCCTCTTTTCAAGGCTGTAGTTCTTGCTCTCCTGTTTCGGATCATATGACTTTTGTCCAAGATTATTTATTGAAAAGAGTCCATAGCCGCGTGCATGAAAATAGGCCGGGTAACCAGGATTATCGGGATGATCAAAAATAGCGAGGGTAATCTGTGTATTATCCTTTGTTCCTGAGAGCAGTACCCAGTTGTTCCTTGTACCCCAGACTGCATCTCCCTTAAGTCCCTGGCTCGATATGTACATTCCGGTAACACCTTTATTATCAATTGCTGCAACCGTAGTCGGATTACCCTTTTCATCTGTAAAAACAAGAGGTTCATTGGAGGGCATTTCAAAAGCCCTGTCAACCCTTATTGCAAAGAGACCCTCCTTATTATCCAGAATTATAACCGGTCCCTTGACAGCTATTAAGGTTGTAAGGTGATCGATGGTCCTTGTATCTTTAGTTGCGGTGAAAATATATTTTGTCCTTTCTTCCAGAATGGTATTTCCGTCATTATCATCCCATTGTGCAATCACCTCAAGAATTCCCTGTGGTCCGCTTCCGGCTTTAACTATCTCACTAACAAATATATGTCCATATTCGTTTTTCTTATCTGCCGCGATTGCCGAAGAGTTGTTCCAGAAATCAATACCGTTAACACTGCCATGGTTGAACCATAATCCAACCTGATGCGGATGATCAACACGTTCTCCTTTTCTTGGCTCAATCGGGAAGCCCCTTGTAATTACAAATCCGCCAGGGGCATTGACCGGATAAAGAAAAGGTTTCTCAAAGTCATGGGAATAATGGTACGAGGTAAAGAGTGTGTCATCAATAAATATATCTACTTTATCCTGTGTTTCAGATCTAATCAGTTTAACATTCTTAAGATCAGACGACTGACATCTAACTATAAGTGGCGTTGTCAGAACAATGAAGAACAATGAGAGGATTCGCATCACCAGGCTACTGTCCGCCAGTAACTTGTGATTATTTTTCCCATGGGAATAATTCGTCACTGACATAATTCTCTTATTTTGATTTTATTAATATTCCTGGTTTGCAATGTAAAAATAAATTAATTCATATTCATTTTGAAACAAAGTGGATACTATTCCTTTCTTAGTTACCATAAAATATTACTTTTGTTAATGCTCTGAATAATTATGAAAAAGACGATCCTTGTTGATATGGATGGTGTTCTGGCAGATGTATACAGCCGTTTTTTTGTATTGCACGAGCAGGAATCAAATCAACTTTTTACCATCGACGATATTTCAGGTAAGCTTGAGGAGGAAGCATTTCCCAACCAGCGCAAATGGGTTTCAGAACCAGGATTCTTCAGGAGTCTGCCGGTGATGCCGGGCAGTGTGGAAGGAGTTAAAAATCTCAACCACCAATATAATATCATTATTGTCTCCCTTGCAACAGAATTTCCTAATAGTCTGACTGATAAGATTTTCTGGCTCAATGACCATTATCCTTTTATTTCATACCGGCAGGTTGTTTTCTGCGGTAATAAAAACATCATCAGGGCTGATATAATGATCGATGACCATCCAAAGAACCTTGACCATTTTGACGGAGAAACACTTATGTTCACACAACCTCATAACATGCTCATGAAAACAAATCATAAGAGAGTAGGCTCATGGGCTGAAATAGAAACCCGGTTATTAACCTGAAACAAATTTTTATGGAAAAGAATCAGAATGCTCCGAAAAGACTTTATTCTCTTGATGCCCTGCGTGGCTTCGATATGTTCTGGATCATGGGAGGCGAAGGAATATTCATCGCCCTGGCTGCAATAACAGGCTGGCCTGTATTTAAATGGTGTGCAACACAACTTGATCATGTTCCCTGGCATGGGTTTGTTTTTTATGATATGATCTTTCCCCTGTTTCTTTTTATTGCAGGTATATCATTTCCGTTTTCACTTCATAAAAGGCTAACCAATAATGAATCGAGAAAATCGATTTACAGGCATGTTATTTATCGGGGTCTTATCCTGGTAATTCTCGGCATACTCTATAACAACGGATTACGGTTTAACCTTGGTGAAATGCGTTACGGGAGCGTACTGGGACGTATTGGTCTTGCCTGGATGTTTGGTGCTCTTATTTTCATGAATACCAAACTTGCAGCCAGGATAATATGGTTCTGGGGATTACTGATCATTTACTGGCTTTTACTGATGCTATTTCCTGCCCATGATCTTGGATCAATGGATAAGTTTTCACAGGAAGGTAATCTGGCCAGTTATATCGACCGTATCCTTATGCCAGGAAGACTCTATCTGGGTAATCATGATCCGGAAGGTATTCTCAGTACCGTTCCTGCAATTTCAACAGCGCTCCTTGGCATGTTAACGGGACAATTCATGTTATCAGGCTACCTGGGTGATAAACCGATGCGAAGAGTACTTTATATGTTCCTGGCGGCTGTTGCCTTAATGATCATAGGGAAACTCTGGAATCTTGTCTTTCCAATCAACAAGAATCTATGGTCCAGCTCATTTGTCTGCTGGGTGGGAGGACTCAGTCTTCTCCTTTTTGTTATTTTTCACCTGATAATCGATGTCTGGAACCTCAGAAAATGGGCCTTCTTTTTTGTTGTAATAGGGATGAATCCGATAACAATATATCTGGCCAACAGAATAATCAATTTCAGGCAGGCATCAAGGTTTTTCTTTGGGGGATTTACTGCCCTTCTGCCTGAAGCATGGACCCCCTTTGTGGAGGCTGTAGGTGTAACTGCCGTTGGATGGGTATTCCTTTATATATTATACAAGAAGAAGATATTTTTAAAAGTGTAACCAGTAAATTATACATTACCCGAACTGCTAAGGATTTTTTGTTCCGGCTTTATACCTAACCATAAAAGAGCACCGGATACTGCCAGAACAGCAGCCACATGGAGTGCATTTTCCCATCCTATATAACTGGCTATTACCGGGGTAAGTGCAGGAGACAATAATCCACCGAGGTTACTGCCCATATTCATTATACCTCCGGCAGTACCGCTTTTATTCCCTGCTATCCTCATCATCATTGTCCAGAAAGGACCTTCAACACACAGAATAAAAGCAGTTGCAAAAGCCAGGCTTATTGCAGCAATAACTGCACTTGCTGTATGAGCACCTATGGAAATAAGTAATCCCGATAAGGCCATACCGGAAAGAGGGACAATTCGTCGACCCCATATTGATCCTGCTTTACTCTGGGCAAGCTTATCTGAGATGAGCCCTCCAAGTGGTATTGAAATGATTGAGAGGATCCATGGCAGACTGCTCATCCATGCTCCACTCAGTAATCCGAAGTGTCGTTCCTGAACAAGATAAAGGTAAAACCATGTTACAAAAATGTAACCTACATAACCCTGGAGAGTATAGCTTAATGTCAGAAGATAAAAACTCAACGATCTTATCCTTCCCTTATCAGTTGATCCTGGTAATTGGGTCTCTTTTCTATTATCTGCAGGGGCCGAATAGGTATGGACAGGTTCCTTTATTTTTAGCCAGATCATTGCTATTAGAAGAGCAGGTATGGCGGAAGCAATCATTGCAGCCCTCCAACCAAGATTAACCATGATATTTGATACAAGCGGTGGTGCCAAGGCAGAACCAAGCCCTATCGATGCAATCACAATTCCATTTGCACGACCCTGGTGCTCAGGTATTACCCAGCGTGACACGCCCTGTGCTGATCCCGGATATGTTGGAGAAGCTGTAATCCCCATCAGAAAGCGGAAAATTATAAAAACAATAAGCGCAGCGGCTGTCGTAAGATGGAAAGAACCCCAGCCTGTAAAGGTCTGCACTACAGTTATGAAGACCCAGAGCCATGTGATCCATGATAATACCCTGCGTGCCCCGAACCTGTCGGCAAACATACCGGAGGGGATCTGAAACAGAGCATATCCCAGCAGAAATGAGCTGAAAATACGTCCCATTTCTATCTGGGATAATCCAAATTCCTCCATTATAAGGGGAGCTGCTGTAGAAACATTGACCCTGCAGATATATCCTGCTGTAGCGGTTGCACACAACATGGCCACGATGGACCATGATTTAGTTGTTTTTAACTTCATAAGTGCTTCATCATGAGAATCTCAGCTGCTCCATCAATAATATAATCCCTGAATTTACCGGCAACCCTGAAACCGCATTTTTTATATAGTTTCCTCGCCTTGCTGTTAAACGAGGAGACACAGATAAATATATACCTGGCCCTGCCTCTGAACAGGTCCTCGGCAAAAGAGAGTAATGCTGAACCTATTCCCTCGCCACGATACTCCGGGCATACAGCTATGGATTTAATATAAGGAGACCCTGCCACCCCGCGTGGATCGATAATGATAATACCTGAGGATTTGTTAGAAACACTAGCAATATATACTTCAAACTCAGGATCATTACAATTCTTTCTGCATTGTTCGAGAGTGATACCGAGTGTTGTCCATGGCTCCGAATCTGCAAGCAAATGAGCAGCCATCTCTCTTTCAGTATCATTCGCCGGATGAATATCAGTTATTTCCATATCATTTATCTAACACTGCCAGCGCGGATTTGCTTTCCGTGCTTTAAAATAATTAAATATTTTGTACTTTTAGTTATATTATCCTGTAATAGTGACCTTCTATGAGATTCAAATTACTATCTGTCACCCTGTTCCTAATATCATCTCTGGTTGTTATGCCACAGAACATACAACTGACATGGCCTGAAACAACAAGAGAAAGTAAACCATGGACCCGTTGGTGGTGGCCGGGCAACATTGTCTCAACCGCGGATTTAACAATCAATATGGAAAAATACAGGGATGCCGGACTGGGAGGGATGGAGATAACTGCTATTTACGGTGTCAGAGGACAGGAAGATAAATTCATCAACTACCTGTCACCTGAATGGATGAATATGTTCACTTATACCCTGGGTGAGGCTGAGCGGCTTGACCTGGGAATTGATCTGTCGAATGCTTCGGGATGGCCTTTTGGAGGACCGTGGGTCGACTCAGTGGATGCCTGCAAAAACATAAACTATAAAATATATTTTCTATCCACCGGTGAAAAACTGAAAGAAAAGATCGAGTTTATTCAACCGCCTGAGATAAGGCCTGTTAGCAATATACCGGATAAAACAAAGATCTTTGACCAGACAGGAAGAAAACAAAATGCACAGTTGTATGCTATCGACCAGGTAAAACTAAAGTGGCCTTTACCGGTACAGGCTGTAATGGCATATTCCGATTCAAGCCGGGTGATGAACCTTACCGATCTTGTTACACCTGAGAGAGACCTTGAATGGATAGCACCTCCAGGGAAATGGACTATTTACGCGCTCTTCCAGGGTTGGCACGGTAAGCAGGTTGAAAGAGCAGGACCAGGAGGCGAAGGATATGTGATCGATCATTTTTCAGGGCAGACAACAACCAGATATCTTAAACATTTTGATACTATCTTCAGTAAATATAACCTGCAATACCTTCGCGGTTATTTCAACGATTCATATGAGGTCGATGATGCTTCAGGTGAATCTGACTGGACTAATGACCTGTTTTATGAATTCATGATAAGAAGAGGATATGACCTCAGGGAACATCTACCGGCGCTCTTCGGGAAAGATGAACATGAAAAAAATAAACGTGTCCTTTCCGACTATCGTCAGACCATCTCCGACCTGATACTTGAAAAATTTACAGTTACATGGACAAACTGGGCACACAGGCAGGGCAAAATAACACGCAACCAGGCCCATGGATCACCCGGGAATATTTTAGATTTATATGCTGCAGCTGATATCCCCGAAACTGAAGGGACCGAGATAATAAATATGAAATTTGCCTCTTCTGCTGCAAATGTTGTCGGGAAGCAATATATTTCATCCGAGGCTGCAACCTGGCTGGGTGAACACTTCACCTCCAACCTGGCAGACATTAAAAATGCTGTTGATATCAGTTTCCTTGCAGGTGTAAACCATGTTTTTTACCATGGCACATGTTATTCCCCGGTTGATGAACCATGGCCGGGATTCCTTTTCTATGCATCAACAGAGATCAGCCCGGAAAATCCACTATGGAACGATCTGAAAGCTCTCAATGAATATATTACACGCGTTCAGTCGTTCCTTCAGAATGGTAGACCTGACAATGAAATACTGCTTTATTTCCCAATATTTGACCAGTTTGCAGATCCGGGGAAAGAAATGCTGAAACACTTTAGCGGAATAGATAATTCATTTACGGGGACTAAATTCAAAACTGGAGTCGATCTGATGATTGAAAAAGGATATACTTTTGACTATATCTCTGATCTTCAGATAAAAAATACAGATTTCTATAATGATTTCCTGTTAACTGAAGGTAATTTATATAAAGTCCTGGTAATACCTCAATGTAAATATATTCCTGTGGAAACATTCTCACATATTCTCAGGCTCGCTAATGAAGGAGCCCATGTATTGTTCTACGGAGATATGCCTGAGAATATTGCAGGATGGGCATATAAAGAAGAAAAAACATCTTTTTTCAACCAGCTGAAAGCAAGGATCAATTTCTCCTCTACAAATAATCCCGAAGTTTTTAAATCTATCTACGGAGATGGGATGATCCTCTCGGGAAATAACCTGGAACAACTTCTTTCTTTTTCCGGGATTATGAGAGAAAACATGCGTGATAATAATTTGATGTTTGTCCGCCGCCAGACTCAGACAGGATTTACATACTTTGTCTGCAATAAGGGTGAAACAGCATATAAAGGATGGGTGACTTTAAATGTAAACTTCTCATCTGCAGCCATCTTCAACCCGATTGATGGTATATTTGGATTGGCAGAACAGAGGCTTTCAAAATCTGGAAAGAATGAAGTAAATGTTAAGTTATATCCAGGCGAATCTCTAATTATTACAACATACCAGGATATACCTGAGGCAGAACCTTACCCTTACTATGACAATATCTCCATTGCAAAAGAGATCACAGGTACATGGAAAGTTGAATTTATTGAGGGGGGCCCGGTATTAATCCCTGGAAAAGAAATTAACAAGCTTATATCATGGACCGAATTTGGAGATGCCTCATTGAAGGACTTTTCGGGTACAGCAAAATATACTATCAGCTTCGTAAAGCCGAAAGTAAAGGCTGATGCATGGGCACTTAATCTTGGAAGGGTTTGTGAAAGTGCTTCCATTGTACTGAACAATAAAGACCTGGGATCACTGATAGGTCCTGATTTTAAGGTTATTATTGACAAGAAACAGCTTAAGCGAAAAAATACTCTGGAAATAAAGGTATCGAACCTGATGGCAAACAGGATAGCATATATGGATCGCAACAAAATTGAATGGAAGAAATTCTACAATATAAATTTTGCAGCTAAGTATCATCAAAACACAAAGGATGGTCTTTTTGATGCATCATCGTGGCAACCACGAGAGTCGGGACTGATTGGCCCGGTAACAGTAGTTCCACTGAAAAAGATTAATTAACAGTGCGTGAAGGCGAGAGGGGGTGAGGGCGAGAGGGCGAGAAAAAATCTGTGTAACTCCGTGCGACTCCGTGGTTAAAAAAAAATTAAATGAAATTTATATTCCAAATTGAGCACTTATGAAAACAAAACTAAACCGAAGGATTTTCCTTAAAAGCTCTCTTCTTGCAGCAGCAGGATTTACTCTAGCAGGATGTAATACATCAGCAGCCACAAAAGCAAATAACAACAAATTACCCAGATGGAAGGGTTTCAATCTTCTTGATCTCTTTTCGCCGGCTCCTCCACGCAACCCTGCGGGAGGCAACCGGACTACCGAGGAGGATCTGAAATGGATGGCAGACTGGGGTTTTGATTTTGTAAGGATACCAATGGCGTATCCCCGCTACCTTAGTTTTGACCGGACAAGGGATATTACTGTTGAAGAGGTATACCATTTTGATGAAAAGGTCCTCG
>CAZDOM010000107.1:0-10145 GCA_964507015.1 uncultured Rikenellaceae bacterium
TGATTATGACCTGGATAATCTGCTGGACCTTGGGATTGAGATAATTTATAATAAAAAAATTGAGTCTCATAATGAGATGGCTGAGATCTTAGGCAAGGATTACAAAGCGGTTTTCATTGCATCCGGATTAAGTGAAGCCTATGAATTAAAACAGTTTGAAGGATATTCAAACGCAACAACCTACAATGATTTTCTAAGTGATGTAAAAACAACAAGGAATAAATCAACTCTTAAAGGAAAAAAATCCTGATCTGGTGATCCTTGACTATTTCTTTATCAAGGATAACAAGGAATTTATGAATGGTATGCAGGTACTGGATAAGATCAAGGAGCTGAAACCCAATACACCCGTTATAATGCTTTCAGGTCAGGATAAAGGGGAAGTGGTTCTTGAACTTGCACGGAAAGGTATAGATAATTATATCATTAAAGACAATGACCTCATCAACAACCTGAATATAGCGATCGATGAGGTTTTTGAGAGAGCAACCTGAGTCCTATCTTAGTCTAAAATTGTAAGTTATTGTTCCCTTCTGAATGTCAGGAGCATTCTGTTTGACATCAAACTGGGCTTTCAGTGCTGCTTCCCTTGCAGCTTTAAGAAGATATTCATCAAGCGTACTAGATCCCTTTATTCCGGCTACAGCCTGTATTACTTTTCCTGTTCTGTTAACACTTACTTCTACGACGACTTTGCCCTCACCCTGGTAATCATATTCCGGTAACGGCAGTTTCTGGAAACCCCTGCCTGCCAGTTCATATGATATTCCACTGTTACCTGTACCTCCTCCCTCACCTCGGTTTTGGGAATCGACGGCACCTGACGGGACACCCTGGTTACCCTCGCCACCAGCAATTCCTTCTGATGTTGTTGATGTCCCTGCATTTTTTGATCCTTCGAGAGCCTTCCTTGTCCGATCCATAATTTCAGCCTGTCTGAGTCTTTCGGCTTCAATTCGCTTTCTCTCAATTTCCGCCTGTTCTTTCCGTATCCTTTCAGCTTCTTCCTGTTCTTTCCTTATTCTCTCTTCTTCAAGTTGTTCAATTCGTTTCCTTTCTGTTTCAGGATCTACTTTTTTGACTTCAGGAGCCTCTTCATCATCCTGTGTAAGTAAGGCTTCTTCATCAGTAAAAACCTCAGGTTCAGGCTGTGGTGGTGGTGAAGCTTCATCCCGATAGGCTGGCAGTGATGGTTCAATCATCCCCAGGCCTGTTTCGTCCATTCCAAAATTGACTACCAATCCCTCTTCATATTCAGGTGGTGGAGGAACAGAAAATCCAAAAAGGATACATATTACCAGAACAATAAGGTGTATCAATATTGTTCCGGCAATACCTTTTCCCTTTTCTGAAGGAAATCTGTATGGGTCGTTATTTGGGTGTTGTTGCAATTATCAGTTTATAATTGTTTGCCTGTGCTATGTTAAGTACCTGTACAACACTCTCAAACGGGACTGTCTTATCTGCATGAAGTGAAATATAAGTGTCGGGATTACTTCCAAGCTTCTGTTTAAGTACCTCTTCTAGTTCTGTTAATGTAACAGGTTGCTGTTCAACATAATATCTCTGATCTGCTGTTATAGATACTGTTGTCTGGGGTTTGGCTGATGTCTGTGCACTCCCCTTCGGCAGTAGCAGCTTCAGTGCTGTTGGATGAACAAGTGTTGATGTTAACATAAAGAAAATCAATAGATTAAAAACAACATCGGTCATGCCTGTTGAACTGAAGCTCACACTGATTTTATTTCGGTTTGTGATTGCCATCTTAGCGGTTTGTTTTTACGGGTTCATTTAGAATATCCGTGAATTCGGTAAGTGTTGCTTCAAGCCTGAAGACTACTCTTTCAACTCTTACGACAAGAGTATTATAAGCAAAATAACCCAGTATACCTACTATAAGTCCGGCAACAGTTGTAATAAGCGCTGTATAAATACCTCCCGAAAGGAGGGAGACCTCAATATTATTCCCGGCCTGCGACATAGCATAAAAAGACTGTACCATACCGATTACAGTTCCCAGGAATCCCAGCATTGGTTCTGCCCCTGATATGGTTGCCAGTGTTGGGAAACTCTTTTCAAGTTTGGATATCTCAAGTTTACCGACATTTTCAATAGCGGTGGTGATATCCTGTAATGGTCTGCCAAGCCTGGAAATACCCTTTTCAACCATCCGTGCGGAGGGACTGTCGGTTGACCGGCAAAGAGCCAGTGCAGCTTCAATCTTTCCATCGTGGATATAATCCTTGATCCTGTTCATAAAGTTCAGGTCTTCCCTGGTAGCCTTTCTTATTACATAATATCGTTCAATGAAGATATATGCTGCAACAAAAGAGAGAAGTATTATTGGTATCATCATCCATCCTCCCTTAATTGCGAAATCAAGTATTGTCAGGTCCATTTTGCCTGCTGTCTCAACAGGAGCTGTTAAATCCTGTAAGATGAACTGTAAAAATCCCATATCTTAATTTTTAATCGTTTCCAGTATTAGAAAAATATATTTAAAATTCAAATGTGAAGATATTAAAAAACGTATTTACGGAGCACTCTATTATATGTGGTTAATAACAATGGTAAAATATTTATTAACTACATTATTTGATCTGTAGTTACTTGTGAGATTATTGCTGTTGCCCGATAATAACTGTTTCCTCCTCTTTTTTCATTTCTGGTTTGATCTTTTTCCTGAAGAGGTCTGAAAATCTGTCAAAGTCTTTTTTAAAGAATACTCCAAATCCCTGTGTGTAATCTGTTTGTCTTCCTGTGTACGGATTATTGAATCTGTTGAATACTTTAAACCTTATATTCTCTTTAAGTTTATATTCAATATCGAAATCACCTATCAGCTGATCTGTATTATCTTGTGTTTCGCCTGAACCCCTTACATCGAAATTGCCATTGATTATTACTTTATCGTTCAGCAGCTGTGTTGACAGAGCGAGTTGTACCTCATTAGAATTAAGGTCTTTATAACCAGGTCTGTACACAAATCCTATATCAAAGTCATTACTGATCTGTGAAACCCAGTTGCTGAGCTGATTTGATACCATTTCAGTTGTTGTAACCGCCATTGCTGATGTTCCTGTGGTGGTGGTTGCAGTTAAAGATGACCCATAGGACGGATCGGCATAAAAACTATTCATTACAAGCAGGTACAGGAATTGCCGGCTCATCTCTTCATCACTGGTAATGACATTTTTAAGGTATGTTCTGGTAGCTTCATCGGCCATCGGGAGGAATATATTAAGATTTACAATCGGGTTGAAAAGATTTCCGGAAAGATTGATCTGGCACTCCACTGGTATTCTTTCATTGTACTTCTCATACGGGAGTATCTCATACAGAGATGCTTTCAGCTTATAGATAGTTTTTATATCAATCTGGGCACTATTTATATCTCCGTTAAAGACTATGGTGCCACCATTTTCAACGCTGAATGGTTTGTTGAAAATATTGCCAAGTGTAAAAAGATAATCACCATCCTCGATAATATAATCTCCTGAGATCCTCAAAGCCTGGTTTGGTCTGAGACTAATATTAAGATTTCCAGCTCCGTGCCCTTTCATTACATCTCCAATCCTAGAATCAAAAATAAGCTGGACTTCAGCATCCGGAGTTACCTGAAGATCGATATTAAGTTCAATCGATTTTTCAGGGACACTCTTCTGAATAGTTTTTCTGTTTGCCCCTTCAGTACCAACAGTATCATGATCTATGAAGGTTATATAAGAATAATCCGACATATTTTCACTGTTGTTGAGCGGAATAAAAAAACGTGTATTTCGGTCGGTTTTTGCAGATATATCGAATGAGATACCTGAAGCATTACTCTTTATTGTTGTTACTCCGGTAGCAATAACGGTTCCGTAAAATAATTCATTATCCTTTGGCCTTGTGTTCAATACCAATGTATTATCAGTATTTATTATAAGGTCGGCACAGTAATCTTTGAAATAGGTATGATTTATCGATCCGTTCAGAAGGGCAAAATTTCCTCTTTCATCCTGCATCCTTATATCTTTGAATATGATTTTGTCCCTGGCGAATATAATGGAGTCACTGAATATATATTTTGTTTGCAGATAGTCAATTTTAATTGAGGCATTTTCGACCATCAGGGCACCTTTAAGTATCATTTTATTCATTTCTCCAGAAAGGTTAAACTTCCCCGTTGCTGTTCCTGTTATCCCTGATGCAAAAACACCAAGAATACTGTTCAGGGCATTAACCGGTAATTTATCAGCAATACCATTAATATATATTCTTCTGGTATCCGGATCATAAGATCCTTTTATATCAATCATTTTTACCCCTCCCAGGTCATTCCCTGCATCAATATTTAATACCCTGCTATCATTATTCCAGATAGAGTTGATAGTAAGGTCTCCATAATCACTTTCGAGCATTGAGAACTCTTTTATCTTAATATCACTCTGCAATAGTGGATTTTTATAAATATTTGTCAATACTATTTTACCGTTAAGATTTCCCTTCATTTCCAAAGATATTTTATCAGCATTAGCATTCTTTCCTGCAAGGAGGTTAAGAGGAGAAATATCTATTCCTTTGAATTCGATATGAAGGGTGTCATCAGGATTTTCAGAAACTGTTCCGTTAACCTGGTAATAATGTTCTTTATTACTTATATTCAGGTTCTTAATATTTATTGAAGTCGAATCCAGAGCAACATCAGAACGACTTATCTTCCACAGGTTATTTCTTGTATAAATGGCAGAAGAATCTATTTCGATAAACAGGTAGTTATCTTCGTTAATATTTTTCTTAATAATTCCGGTTGCTGTGAAATTTCCCCTGTTTAGAATTTGTTCCTCGTTGTCCCAATTCAGATTAAAATATAAGGTATCCGATTTTGTATTCAGGTTAACATTAAATCCTTTGAGTTGAGATTGACCAGACATATTAAGTGAAGAGGTATTTAATTTTAAATATAGTCCCGGTACAATCAGGTTTCCATCTATTTTGAGGTCATTAAAGGTATTTTTTTTGATACTTAAGGCTTTTGATTCACCATTTATTTTGAAAATACTGTTGGTTGATATTTCACCATTCAGATAACTGTTTTCGGAAATGAGCAAACCGGTTTTAAAGAAGTTATTAAGTTTATCTGTATTCTTGAAGCTTATATTGAACTTGAAATTATTTGGTAAATCATCACTATCAGAGAGAGGCGTTGAAAAATGCGATGGCATTACAGATGCTAATGTCTTTTTAAACATTGCTGCCAGGCCGCTAAAATCGTAATACCCTCTAAGATCAGCGTCAATGTAGTCTGTACGCAGGCTTATTGCAGGAAGGTCATTCTCTACAAAGGTTTTTATTGAAAAATCATACAGATCAAGGGTATTCCCAAATTTTTTAAGATTGGAATTAAGCAGTTTGATCTCGCCCTCAAAGTTATCTATATTACTTCCTTTAATATTGGCTGTCAGCAACATTGATATTGAGGCAGTTGTATCGGTCCTGTCAAAATTGAGCTTATACAGATCTGCATTTGCCAGATTCAGGGTAAAATCAAATTCCGGAAGTTCCCTGTTAAAGTTGAACCTTCCCAGTAAATCCATCCTGATATTCTTTTCAGAGATATTGACACTTCCATCCCAGGTTTTCTCTGTAAATGAACCGTTTAACCCGATGTTACGGTACTTATAACTATTTATTTCTATACTGTCGATAAGTCCTGACAGATTCCCGGAAAACCTTTCAAGAGAATATGCGATCCCATCAACATTGACATTCATGCTAAGGTCTCCAATCATATCAGGTTGTTCCAGAAGATAACCCAGAGCTAAATTACTACCTGAAATAAGACCATTAACTCTGAACCTGTTAGATTCTTCAGGCCTCATAGAAATGTCAGTCCTTAACAGTCCCTGATCTGATCCTATCTTACAATATGCAACGAAATCAGTAGTAAAACCGGTAAAGGTTCCGTCTAATGATATTGGACCCAGTTTATGAAGGAAATCGGGAAGTTTGAAAGACCCTTTACCCTCAATATTTATCTTTTCAATATCGTCGGCACTAGATCTGAAATCATTAACACCAAAATAAATAAAAGAGTTTTCGATTTCAGGAAGTCCTGAAAAATCGAAATCACAATCCAGATATGTATTATCGAAGCATGATATTTTAATGTTTCTGCCTCTTAATTCAGAAATAGAGCCGTATATTTTACCTGAAACCCAAACCGATTCATGTATACTACCGGTATTCGGTACAAAATATTGAAGGTCAGAGAAAGAGAGATGTGATCTGTCGATCAGAATATCAAGCCGGACGTCATCTGTGAAATTTCTGAATGATGAAGAAGTGTCAGTCTTCATGCCTGCATAGACTATATTTAACACTGTACTATCACATTCCAGAAAAGCCGAATTGAACCGGATATAATTCTTTGAGAAGACAGAAGCACTGTTCATTCGTTTTACCCTGAATCCTCCTTTTTCATTGAAACCCAGGTTATAGATATTAAATCTTGTTGTATCATTATGTATACTAAAACCTTCCAGGATGCAGTTTATCTCTGAAAGACTAAGATCGGTAAAGTCAATAGTGGTTCTATTCTTGTTTGCTTTACTTAATACCATAGCAAACCTGCCATTGTTGATATCAATCTGATTTATGCTAATCAAAGGATTGGCCTTTTTTAATGTGTCTTTTTTAACCGTCAGTTTTTCGATATACCAGTTGATATTTAGTTTACCTGAAGAATCAGCTGTAAAGGAAACGACAGGACTATCAATAATTACCCTTCCAAGTTTGAATGTTTTCTTCCTGAAATCCAGTTTTCGTATAGCAGCTGTTACTTTTTGAGAATAGAAAAGAGTATCCTTATTTTGATCCCTGATGAGTAGGTCATTTAAATAGAGCCTGTTGAAGAAATGGTAATTTACTTTTCCAATGGTTATTGAAGATCTTAATTCTTCTGAGATATGACTGGTAATTCTTCTGATTATTATGGTTTGTACCATCGGAACTCTTAAAATGAAATAGGCCATCGTCGGAAGAGTAATAATTATCCCGATGAAAATGATAAAATACTTAACTGATTTTTTAATATTTTTGAACATTTACAAAATGCAAAAAATCACACATCAAAATAACCTAAAATATACGGAAAATCAAAGCGTTCATGCAAGTAACAATATTAGCCATAGAGACTTCGTGTGATGATACATCAGCAGCTGTTATCAGGGATGGTTACGTCATTTCTAACCTGATTGCCGGCCAGGATGTGCACCGATCTTATGGAGGTGTAGTTCCGGAACTTGCATCAAGGGCTCATCAGGCAAATATTGTTCCTGTCATTGATCAGGCTATAAAAAAGGCTGGAATAAGTAAAAATGAGATCAGTGCTGTGGCTTTTACCCGGGGCCCGGGATTGTTGGGATCACTGCTTGTGGGAGCATCATTTGCAAAGGGTTTTGCACTATCCCTTGGTATTCCACTAATTGAAGTCAATCATTTGCAGGCACATGTTCTTGCACATTTTATCAGGATTAAAGGCAGGGAAAATATCATTCCATCATTTCCATTCCTCTGTCTTCTTGTTTCAGGTGGTCATACCCAGATAATTCTTGTGAAAGATTACCTTGAAATGGGGATTCTGGGAAATACAATTGATGATGCAGCCGGTGAAGCCTTTGATAAATGCGGCAAACTGATGGATTTGTCATATCCAGCCGGACCGGAAATAGACAAACTTGCATTACAGGGTAACAAAAATGCATTTACATTTTCCAAACCCTCAGTCAAAGGTCTCGACTTCAGCTTTAGTGGATTAAAAACAAATTTTCTATATTTCCTCAGAGACATGGTGAAAGAGGATAAGGATTTTATTGAAAAAAACAGGGCAGACCTTTGTGCCTCGATTCAGTTTACTATTGTAAGCATACTCACAGAGAAGCTGATTAAGGCGTCAATAGAAACCGGGATAAAACAAATTGGTATTGCCGGAGGTGTGTCAGCAAATTCAGTATTAAGGGAAGCAGTTAAAAATGAAGCCGAAAAGAGGGGATGGAATCTCTTTATTCCACCAATTGACTTTACAACAGACAATGCAGCCATGATTGGAATTACTGGTTATTATAAGTATATTAGAGGTGAGTTTGCCGGCCAGGATATTGTTCCCCTGGCAAGATTATAGACAGAATTGTTAAAGTGAAAATATTTTATATAATTTTAATATTCTTTCATTTAACAGATTTAATAATTGAAGATTTATTTTATTTAGTTAAATTGTGAGCAAAATTTCCAGATGCAGGAATTAAGACTTTCACCGGGAAAGAATACGCCAGAAATAATAATGAGTCCGGCGGGTTCAATTCAGATCAGCGGTCGGTCAATACATGAGAATGTGGCTGAATTCTTTGCACCTGTTGAAAACTGGATAAGCTCATACGTTGAGGAGCCTGCAGAGATTACACGTGTTGATATAAACCTTGAGTATTTCAATAGTGCAAGTGCAAAAGTATTCATACATCTGCTGGAAATACTCAAGAGAGTAACACTGAAAAATGGCCGATGCATCTATAACTGGTATTACGAGGAGGGTGATGAAGATATTCTTGAAAGAGGAGAATATTTTTCTATAGTTCTTAAAGTACCATTCAATTTCATTAAGATGAGTGAATCTTCCTGAATACCAGGAAAACAGGTACGCCGATCAAAAGAAAAATAAAGCCGATACCCATATGTAAGGGTTTGTTAATCATTATGTTAATAACAAACCAGGTGGTGATGACAATAAAAATAAGAGGGGTTACAGGGTACCCAAATGTTTTATATGGCCTCTCAGCATCTCTCATCTTTTTCCTGAAGATAAATATACCGGCAGCTGCCAGAACAAAAAATATCCACTCAACTGAAACAGTATAAGTGATAAGATTTTCAACTGTTCCCCAGAAGAGAAGTAACAGAACAGCCCATATGGATTGAAGAATAATAGCATAGAATGGAGTTTTGAATTTAGGATGGACTTTTGCTATACTCTTGAAAAAAAGTCCGTCCGAAGCCATTGCATAATAAATGCGGGGAGTTGACAGAGTATATATCCCCATAGTTCCAAAAGTACATATTGCTATTATTCCGGCAACCAGTTTTCCGCCAAAGGGAAGTACAGTGCTGACTGCATCAGCAGCTACCTTCTGTGATGATACAATATCTTCCACAGGTAGAAGCAGCATATAGCCTGTATTTACAAGAAGGTAAATTACTGTAACTACAAAAGCTCCGGTTATCATAGCCACAGGGACATTCCTGGTAGGATTTTTAGTTTCTCCTGCGAGGTATGAAGCATGCTGCCAGCCTCCATAGGAAAACAAAACACCTGTAAGGGCAACACCAAATGCTGAAATCCCTTTTCCGGAAGAGGTTGTGAAAGAGATTGTTTTGAATGAATGTTCAGTATCTCCAAAAAGAAAGCCCACCAGAATTATTATCAGTATTCCCACAATTTTCAAGCCTGTAAAAATATTCGAAAATATTTCCCCGAATTTTGCTCTGAGAACATTCAGTATTGTCACTACCACGATGGCAGTTATACTTGTTATCATCATACCGGTATCGCTCATGGGAATGATGGAACTCAGATAATAGGAGAATGCCAGTGAAAGAACAGCTATCGAACCTGATGTGATAATTATGAGGTAAGCCCATCCGTAAAGGAATCCCAGCCAGCCTCCGTATGCCTCCCTGAGGAAAACATATATCCCGCCTGCCTGTGGAAAAAGCGCCCCAAGTTCACCAAATGTGAGGGCCCCTGTGAGTGCAATCAATCCCCCGATAGCCCATACCAGCAGTATCAGTCCTGAAGAAGGGATTAACTCCGCTATCTGTGATGGTGTGACAAAAATTCCTGAACCTATACAGGAGCCTATGGCTACCATTATTAATCCGTACAGGGTAAGCTCTTTGGCGAGTTTAGTCATATGAAGCTTCCGGAGAATTAGTTATTTATTAGTATTAATAGGCCAGGATCAGGTTTTTTTCCCTGCCAGCTCCTTTTATCCATATCTTATTACTGTATACCTCTACAAGTGCCCATGCACTAGCTTCTTCACTTTCAACCATTCCTTTAAGGGTAACACAATGGATAAGATTAAAATTACCATAATTACCTGCATGAT
>CAZDOM010000108.1:0-7115 GCA_964507015.1 uncultured Rikenellaceae bacterium
GACTCCATGAATCCCGGTAATTTTTCTTCCACAGTTTTTTCATTCTGCGGACTTTTTAACCGGATATAAGTCATCAGCATATGGTTGGTAGGATTTGAGTTACGGCTGGAAATAAATGTTTGCAATGCCAGGATAAAATCACCCTGAAAATGTGAATTTGACGGGAAATCGTCATAGATACCTTTTATTGTAAAAAGTTTTGTTCTTTCTGAAAAACGATTCCCCTCAAATTCAATAGTCTTTCCTATTGGATCATCAGTGCCGAATATATTAGCAGCTGCGCTCTTACTTATTATTAATGATCCGGGATTATGCAGTGCGCTGTTTTTATCCCCTGCAAGAAGATCCATTCTGAATGTTGCAAAAAATGATGAATCGACAGCCAGTATTACTTTTTCATTATAAATCTTCTCACCAACAATTGCATCCTGTCCATATAGAGGCCATACCCGTGTACCTGTCTCTATCTCAGGAAAATTTTGAATCAATGCAGGTAAAAAAGGCACAGAGGTATAGACACCATATTTTTTATCCTGCTGCCAGTTTCTGACCATACGGAATATATTTTCGTAACCGGGGAAATTACGATCATAACTTCTTTCATGAGTTATAAAAGCCAGGATTAACATTGCCGGGATTATCGCTAATGCTATCCCTAATACCTTCACTATGCTGTTAAACCTGTTCCGGTTAATGCCCCTCAGAATCTGTCTGAAAAAATACCAGTTCATAAACTACTTTATTTTATTATCTGTATATTTTAAAAATTCTTATACTTACCTTCCAACTAAATCCTCCCTGCTTTAATTTTCCTCACCCCCTAAATCCCCCCGCCTTGCGGGACAAGCTCTCTCCCAGAGAGAGAGAGGGACTTTTATACTTCTTTTTTAGTCCCGCGTTAGCCGGAGGTTGTGGGGTCACTCTCCCCCCTGGGGGAGATGCCGAACCTGTGAGGCAGAGGGGTCATTCATATCGTAAAGCTTCAACCGGGTTCCTTGTTGCTGCCCACCAGCTTTGTAAACTCACTGTTAACAAGGCAATTCCCAGTGCCAGCAATCCTGCAAGTGCAAAAATCCACCAGCTTAAAGTTGTTTTATAGGCAAAATTATCAAGCCATTTGTGCATGATAAACCAGGTGACAGGTGAGGCTGTAAGAAAAGCGACAGCCACCCACTTAATGAAATTTATATTCAGCATCAAGAGTATTTCAGGGGCTTTTGCACCATTTATTTTACGGATGCCGATTTCTTTGGTTCTCCTGCTTATTATAAGCAAGGTAAGTCCGAGAAGTCCAAGGGAAGTAATGAAAATAGACATTAAAGATGCAAAACTGATGATTTGTGACCAGCGATCTTCATCCTGATATCTTGATTCAAGTTTTTTATCCCAAAATGATATTTGTGCTTCCCGGTCAGGAACGCTCTCTTCCCAGGTGTTCTTAATAAACGATAATACATCACCTATTGATTTTTCATTAAAGCTGACCAATAAATAATTCATTGATTCAAACCCGGTATTAGCCACTAATGCAAGAGGCAGCAGATTATCTTTCATCGAATCATAATTAAAGTCTTTTACCACACCTAATATATTTATATCAAATGGTATATCGGGTGACTTTATAGTTCTGCCAACCGGATCATCTAATATTTCCATACTGGAAATGAATTTTTCGTTAACTATCAGGTTATTATCAAATTCATTTAGGTTCCCTGCAGTAAAAGACTCCCCGGCAACTAATTGTAAGCCTAAGGTTTGAATATAGTTCTCATCAGTACGTATTAATCTTACCTCGACATTATCACCATTTTCCTTCTGCATGAAACTCGAGCTCCTTCCGCCTGTAAAATCTCTGTTGGTCGCAGTAGCATTAATAATACCGGGTTGATTTTTTAATCTGTCACGAAAAACCAGTCTTTGACTTGATCGCATATCTTTCATTTCAATACATAAAATATTTGAAGAGATAAATCCGGGGTTTTTATTTTTCATATATCTTACCTGTTGGCTTATCAATAATGAGCTTATAAACAACATTATAGAAAGGCTGTATTGCAATGTCACAAATACAAAGGGAAGCTTACTTTGTTTCCCCTGCGAGTTTATTCCTTTTAACCGGAGAACCATATTAGCTTTTGAAATAATCAGGGAAGGGACTATGCTATTGATAACAATAATAAGTAAATAGATTAAACCTATAATAAGAATAAATACAGGATTGTAGAGCAGATTAATGTTTATATTTGTCTGGGCAAGCCTGTTAAATATCGGTAAAAGTTCATAACTTATCAGGATGCCGAAAAAAAAAGCCAGAAAGACATTGACATTAACCTCAGCAAAGAAATGCCTGAAGATGTCAATGTTTCTGGCTCCAACAACTTTCTGTATCTCAATTCTTTTTATTCTCCTAAAAGCCTGTCCAAGAGAAAGTAAAATGAAATTACAACATCCCACAAACAATATTAATATTCCTATTCCGCTAAGAATAAACAGGCTCGTTTTATTTCCACGCTTTGTATAATCGTTGTCATAACTACTGTCTAAGTAAACCTCCGACAAAGGTTGAAATATTGGGATAAAACAGTCTGCTGTTTTCGACAGTACATTGTTGCTTTGTAACTGTATAATTTTACTTTCATAAAATGATAGCATAACTTGAGAAGCTGTTTTTTTAAACTGTGAAATATCGTTTTCCTGTTTAAGCTTAATATAAAGAGAAGTATTTCCGAAATCGTTATTGGATTGACTAAAATTTTCCAGATATCTATAATTGATAGAAAGCAGAACACTGAATTCCATACTTGATGCATCAGGTATTTTTTCCAGGATCCCTGTTATTGTGAAAACCTGACCCGGAACATAATTGGGAAATTCAATAGTCTTTCCGAGCAGATCTTCATAATTTTTTGTTTCACCGGTAATTAGCTTCCCTGCAAGATCTTCAGTAATGACTATATCGTTTGGATTCTTTAAAAATAATTCGGGATTCCCGTTTAATGATTTAAAGCTGAATATATTGAAAAAGTCCGGCTCTGCAAATGCCACTTCTTCTGAGAAATATTGGTTATTATACTTCAGGGTTGCATACCATGAATATTTATAAGCAGTAATATTGTCTATCTGAGGGACTTCTTCTTTCAATTGTTTTGATAGCTCTAAAGGATGCAGAACTGATTTAATTGTTCCAGTGCTTTCCTTAGCCTGGTAACATATCCTGAAAATCTTATCAGCATCTGCATGAAAGCGATCGAAGCTGAATTCGTGAAGAACATGCAGGGATATGATTATACAACTGGCAAGTCCGATAGACATACCGGTAATATTAATTGCGGAATTACCTTTATTAATCCAAAGGGTTCGCAAAGCTGATTTAATATATGGATTAAACATTTTCCTTTTATATTAGGTTTAATTTAATATTAGAAAGCTTATTCATCAATTTGTTATAATTCCGGAAAATCATATTTCTTAGTAAATATATAAATCTGGCCTGCCAGGCAGAGGGGGTCACTCATACCTCAATGTTTCGACAGGATTCCTTGCGGCAGCTCTCCAGCTTTGCCAGCTGACAGTCAATATGGCAACGACGATAGCGGATAATATAGCTGCCGCAAAAATCCACCAGGTTACGGTTGTTCTATAAGCAAATCTTTCCATCCATTTTGAAATCAGCCATACTGAAACTGGTATCGATATTATTGCTGAGACCAATACCCATTTTATAAACTCAACATTCAGCATCTGCAATATTTCACTTATTGAGGCACCATTAACCTTCCTGACCCCTATCTCCTTAAATCTCTTTGCAATACTCATCAGGGAGATTCCGAATAATCCCATTATTGCAAGAATTGTAGCAATAAATGTAAATGCCACTATAATTTTCAACTGGTCTTTTTCGCTTTGGTAGAAAAGGTTAAGATCATCTGTCAGGTACCTGGTTTCAAATATCTCATCAGGGGAAATAACCGAATAGAGTTCACTTATCCTTTTAATTATTGCCTCATCATTCTTGCCGTTAGTCCTTATTGCAATCAGACCCATTCTTTCCGGATTTTGAGGCAGAATTACCATGGGCCTGATAAGTGAATGCAAGGAATGGGCATGAAAATCGCGTAAGATTCCTTTGACATTGAATGCCAGTAATTGTTCTCCGGCCTTCACATTATGCTCTTTTGCAGCTGATTCATTCAGAAGTACCTCTGGCGGCCCGGGCTTATAGGGACCAAAGAAGTCTCCTTCTATAAGTTCCATCCCCAGAAGCTCAGGCATACCCTCTCCCATAATAAGCCCATCAAATCTTACCCTGTCCCCAGTAGTTGTTGCCAGGTTTACAGGCAGGAAGGCATTGAATGGCGGGATAAACGAACCACCTGCCACTTTAATAACACCGGGCATCTTGTTCATCTCATCAGATATCATCTGAAAACTGTTCCGCAGCTCATCAGTATTAAGGTCCGCAACCAGAACATTTTTTGGATTATATCCCTGATTAGTTGTTAATGAATAGCTTAGTTGTTTCGATACTGCTATAACCGCAGATACGAGTATAATGTAAATAGCAAAATGAAGAACCAGGAATGAAAAATTCCACCTGCCCGACCTTCCTGAAGTCAGGTTCAGTGCTGTAATCAGCCTCATGACAGGGATTCTGGAATACCTGAATCCGATAAGCCACCCGGAGATAGTACCGGTAAAAACAATTATTAAAATCAGCAGGAACCATAAAACAGGATTCAGAAAAACATGTGCGTTCATTGTTTTATTAAGGGTGGTGTTTATAAAATCAATACCTAAGTCAATGATAAATATTGCGGGAATAAGACTAAGGAGCACAATCAGGTTCGATTCAACCAGGATTAGCTTCCTGATATTCCCGAATGAAGCACCAAACACCTTTCTTGTTCCCAGTTCGTGAGCCCTTTCAGAAATACCTGCGCGAGCCAGCAGTATATAATTTGCAATTGATATCACAAGTATGAATATTGATATTATCTCATAATATTTAAGGTCCTCAGGATTTCCGCGACGAAGGAAATAATTCCCGGTAATATCCTCAGAACCCAGATAAATATCTGTAACCGGCTGTAAACTGAAATGAAGTTCATCCTTATTATCCATCGTCAGGAACTCTTTGTACTTCTCCATACCACTGGTTAGTTTGTCCAGGTCTATATTTTTTTGCAACACAACACATGAGTAAAAGTCGGAATCTATCCATCCCGGTTCAGACCTCTGTTCATTTCCATATTGACCAAGTGATTTCTGGAACTGGATTAACATTTTTCCCGAGAGTTTTATATCGGCAATCATAGCAGGATGAAGTGTTGAATTTGCCGAAAAGTCTTTATATATGCCTGAAACAGAGAGATCCTGAAATCCATCTGTAAACTTTACATGTATAATCTTACCTATGGGAGAGATCTCTCCAAAATACTTTTGTGCAGATCCGGCCGAGATAGCTATTTCATTCTGAGCAACCGCAGGCGTACCTGAAATAAACTCAATTCCCAGCACTCTGTATAATGACTTATCTGCAAAGCCAAGATCATCTTCCCTTACAATCTCATTTTTTGAATTCTTTATCAGAATTGATCCCGATTGGTAATACCTGAAAAAATCCTTTACTTCAGGAAACTCCCCTGCCATTTTCTCAGCCAGGGGATACTGTGTTTGTGATGAATTACCGAAAATTACCCTGTAGACATCCTTATGAACGGGGATAAACTTGTCAAATGATTTTTCGTGAATTATCAGTGCTGTTAATACAATGATACATCCAAGCCCTATTCCCAAACCAAGAATACTAATAGCTGATGTGACTTTATTCCTGAGAATACTCCTTATTGCCGACCTGATATCTGATCTGAACATAGCATACTTTTTTGTTTTCTTTATCCAATATTATACCATTATTTTATCTGGCTGTATTACAGTATGTTATAAAATGAGCCAAAGTGAATATGTAAATATTTTTTACGTTTTCACGTAAATTATTTTTACATATTAAAAAATTATTATATCTTTATAACGGGAAACACCCCCCATCCCCCCTAAAGGGGGGCTAAAATCCAAAAATAACTCATAACGTAGTGATGATTGGGTTTTTTACCCCCTTTAGGGGGTGGGCCCCCGAGTACTCGGGGGACCGGGGGTTATTACATTGAAATTAACATTATGGCTTCTCACAAAGGAAATATACTTATTGTTGATGATAACAAGAGTATATTAAGTACTCTTGAAATACTTCTATCTCCTGAATTTAGTGAAGTCACAGCTATATCCAATCCAAACCAGTTATTATCGGAGCTGAAAAAAAATGATTTCAACGCTGTTCTGCTGGATATGAACTTCACCGCCGGTGTAAATACAGGGAATGAGGGTATCTATTGGCTGGGAAAGATAAAGGAAGTATATCCTGAAATTTCCGTTGTAATGATTACAGCATACGGCGATATAGATACTGCAGTAAGAGCTTTGAAAGCCGGAGCTTCCGACTTTGTCCTTAAACCATGGGATAATGAAAAGCTGCTGGCTACTCTCAGGATTGCCATTCAACTCAATATTTCAAAGAGAGAGGTTAAAAACCTAAAAGCCAGGGAGAGTGAACTCAAGAAGGAGATAAACCGTGAACACAGACCTGTAATAGGTACATCACCACAGATAATGAAGATCCTGGATATTATCAGAAAGGTTGCCAGAACAAACGCAAACGTACTGATTACAGGTGAAAACGGAACCGGTAAAGAGCTCGTGGCACAGGAGTTACATCGTTTATCAAACAGGGCAAACGAATTGATGGTAAGTGTCGACATGGGTTCTATAACAGAATCCCTTTTTGAAAGTGAGCTGTTCGGGCATGTAAAAGGTGCATTTACGGATGCCCATGAAAACAGGCAGGGTAAATTTGAAGTAGCACATAAAGGGACTCTTTTCCTTGATGAAATAGGGAACCTTTCATTTCATCTCCAGGCCAAATTACTTGCAGCAATAGAAAACAGGCAGATAACAAGAATAGGATCTAACAACCTGATACCAGTAAATATCAGGCTTATTTGTGCCACAAATAAAAACCTCGAAAACATGGTCAGAGAAGGTCTTTTCAGGGAAGATCT
>CAZDOM010000108.1:7215-10031 GCA_964507015.1 uncultured Rikenellaceae bacterium
AACGATCATAATACTCACAGTAAGCCTGATTACATATCTGAACAGGACAAACAGAAATATCAGGTTCTTTTTCGATTCAGTAAGGAATGATGATTCCAATCTCTCCTTCCCTGTTGATAACAAAACAGGAAGTCTCCGTGAACTTCATCAGAGTATGAATCATGTCAACCTGCAGATACAGGAATTGAAAATAGAGAATGCACATCAGGAAAAATATTTCCAGAAGATTCTGGAACATCTGGCAACAGGTATCATTACCTATAATAAAAAAGGATTTATTCTTCATGCAAATTCAGCAGCAAAAAGAGTTCTGTCACTCGATATACTGACCCATCTGCAACAAATTGAACGGATTGATAATAAACTGTTCATGACAATAAAAAATCTCAAGCCATATGAAAGACATCTGGTAGCTGTCAATACAAAACAGGGAGAGATACAATTGTCATTGAAATCAACATCATTCGGATCGGATGATAATGAGCTCATTATACTTTCTATACAGGATATAAAACATGAACTGGATGAAAAGGAGGTTGATTCATGGATGCGTCTTATAAGGGTGCTGATGCACGAGATAATGAATTCAATAACTCCTATAACTTCTTTGTCTGAAACTCTTTCAAATATCTATCAAAAAGGGGGGGAACCCATTGAGCCAGGCGAGATAACTGGAAAAATAATTTTAACAACTCTCAACGGGTTGAATGTAATAAAGCAACAGGGGAAAGGATTGATGGAATTTGTTGAATCGTACCGTAAACTCACACGTATACCCAAACCTGAAATGAGATCCTTTAAAATATCCGATCTCTTCTCCAGGGTAAAAGTATTAACAGATTCTCTGGGAAAAAGTAAAAACAGAGAAATTAACTTCCATACTGATAATGCTGAAATGAAGATCTATGCGGATGAAAACCTTATTTCGCTGGTTCTTATAAACCTTGTAAAAAATGCCGTGGAAGCCAATGAAAAAAATCCGGAATGTAAAATAGAAATTGTTGCTGGTATTGATTCAAATGATAAACCTGAGATTTGTGTTTCTGATAATGGCCCTGGAATCAGCAAAGAAAATATCGAAGAAATTTTCATTCCTTTTTTCACAACGCGGGAAAACGGTTCAGGGATAGGACTCAGTATTTCGAAGCAGATCATGGGGGCA
Organism: uncultured Rikenellaceae bacterium; assembly: GCA_964507015.1. GTDB lineage: Bacteria > Bacteroidota > Bacteroidia > Bacteroidales > VadinHA17 > LD21. The sequence goes on from CAZDOM010000108.1 coordinate 8,378, forward strand.
CATGGAGGAATACTGAAAGTCAGCTCAATTCCGAATAAGGAAACAACATTTTGTTTGAGTTTCCACAATTGAATTGATTTCCAATAATAGATATTAAATTTGCCGCAACTATGCGGCTGATGAAAGAGAATGATTTGACCCGCCTTTTTGAAAACCACCCTGTTCTCTCAGGAGTGGCAGATACTCTGGCATCATCCGGACCAGAAAGGATGAGTATTTCTGGTGTCTCAGGATCATTAAAAGCAATTATTGTTGCCAACATCTTCAACAGGACACAATTTACACATATAATTATTGTCCCGGAAAAAGAAGATGCAGCTTACATGTATAACGATATTGTCACCCAGGTTGGTGAGGAATCTGTTTTCTTTTTCCCGTCAACATTTAAAAGATCAGTACTGTACGAACAAACTGAACCTGCAAATATCGTACTCCGTACCGAAGTGTTGAATCACCTGGCATCAGGAAAAAGAAAAGGAATTATTATCACCTACCCTGAGGCGGTGATGGAAAAGGTGATAAGCCGCGGGAATCTTAAGAAAAATACATTTACCATCTCAAAGGGAGATAAGCTGTCGCTTGAATTTCTTGAAGAGGTTCTTCATGAATATAACTTTGAAAGAGTTGATTTCGTCTATGAACCGGGTCATTACGCGATCAGAGGAAGTATTGCAGACCTCTTTTCATATTCCGCTGACCTTCCATACAGAATAGATTTTTTTGGTGAAGAGGTTGATTCAATAAGGACCTTTAATCCTGACGATCAGCTTTCAGTTACAAAAAAGGATAAAATATCGGTCATCCCGAATATCCAGGATATATCAATTGAAGAGACCAATGAGTTCTTCACCGGATTTTTCCCGCCATCATCGGTAATATGGTTCGAAGAGAGCATTTTCATTAAAGAGAGAATAAACACTATTTATGACCAGACTGCTAAAAGAGAAGAATCGGGACAAATTGCAGGTAAAAAAGACTTGATAATTACGGGTAACCGGTTCATGGAATTCTGTTCCGAATTCAGGATAGTTGAGTTTGGTAACGCCCCGGCATCTAATCAGGAATTGTTATTCCGCTTCCACTCAGAGCCACAGCCGGTTTTCAATAAAAACTTCGAATTGCTTTCCGAAAAGCTTATTTCGAATAACCAGGAAGGGTACAATACTTATATTGTATCGGAAAGTCAATCGCAGATCGACAGGCTCAGGGATATTTTTACGGAAATAAATCCTTCTGTACAATTCACTCCGCTTTTATTAAATCTTCACTGTGGTTTTATTGATCATGATATTAAAGTAGCCCTTTTTACCGATCATCAGATCTTTGACAGGTATCATAAATTCAGGATCAGAGGATATTTTACCCGAAAAGAGAGCCTTTCGATCAAAGAATTAACCGGACTCAACCCGGGTGATTATGTTGTTCATATTGATCATGGTATAGGCAAATTCGGGGGTCTGGAGAAAATTGAAGTAAACGGGAAAATACAGGAGGCTATAAAACTTGTTTACAGGGATAATGATACACTTTATGTAGGTATCCATTCACTTCACCGTATCTCAAAATACAAAGGGAGGGACTCCTCTGCACCAAAGATCTATAAACTTGGATCAGGAGCATGGCAGAAACTTAAGCAAAGTACTAAAAGCAGGGT
>CAZDOM010000109.1:0-10011 GCA_964507015.1 uncultured Rikenellaceae bacterium
ATTACATCATGAGATATGGATTTTATGAGGGACATACTGAATACAGGTGCGATCCCATAGCAATAGCTCTTATTTTTGGATTGAGAAGTCTGGAAGAGATTGATAATGTCTTTGATGGGAAATTATTTGAAATCCTGACAAGTCATTTTTTACCACAGGGAACACAGCATGCACCGATTTATCTGGGGATTAACACGAAATAATAATACAGTGGACAATCCGTGTATCTCCGTGATCCCGATGACTATCGGGACCGTGGTGAACTAAATTATAATTCTCTTTATTCCTTCCTTAAGAAATTGTACATTAAAATTAATCAATAATCCAATCCTGCATCCGGAAAGCCTCATATAAGTCATTAATTGAGCTGTATGTATGGGGATTAATACTTCAACAGATTTGACTTCTATAATTATTTTGTCTTCAACAAGTAAGTCAATTCTGTATCCAATGTCAAGTTTTTGATCTTTATATACCAGTGGCATTGGTAGTTGTTTTATGGATGCTAAGCCATAATTTTGTAATTCAAAGAATAAGCATTCTTCATAAGCAGATTCCAGTAGTCCGGGACCTAACAATTTGTGAACATTAATAGCACATTCTACTATCCTTCCAGATAATTCTTTATAAAGTAATTCCATGATAAATAATTTAGCGAGACAGGAGTAAAGATAAAAATTTTATACCACGGAGGACACAGGTTAACACGGATTTTATTTTCTGTGAACAATCAGTGACCCTCCGTGTAATCCGTGGTAAATATTTATATCAATAACATATCTTTGCATGGAATATATTTTTAGCAAACCGATATCATGATTTACGAAAATATCCTTCAGACAATCGGAAATACTCCTCTTGTAAGGATTAACAGGCTTAATCCTAATAAAAATGTAACAATATGTGCCAAAATCGAAGGAGATAATCCCACAGGCAGTATTAAGGATCGTATTGCCCTGAAGATGATCCAGCAGGCAGAAGCTGAAGGTACACTTGTGAAAGGAAAGACAATAATTGAACCCACATCAGGTAATACAGGTATCGGACTGGCTATGATCGGCGTAGTTAAAGGCTATGATGTTGAGATAGTTATGAGCAGTGCCGTTTCTTCAGAAAGGATAAAAATGATTGAATCGTTCGGTGCAAAAGTCACTTTAACTGATGCAGATATGGGTACTGACGGTGCTATATCAAAGGCAAGAGAACTTATTGAAGCAAATCCTGATAAATATTTTATGCCCGACCAGTTCTCGAACAGATATAATAAAATGGCTCATTACAAAACGACGGGGGAGGAGATATGGAAACAGACAAACGGAAGAATTGATTATTTTGTCTCTGCAATAGGGACATCGGGCACAATAATGGGGGTAGGGAAGGCCCTGAGGGAAAACAACCCCGCGATAAAAATTGTATGTGCACACCCGGTAAAAGGCCATTATATACAGGGATTGAAAAACATGGAGGAGGCTATTGTACCTTCATTATATGATACTTCAGCTATTGATGAGACAATTATGGTTGAAACTGAAGCGGCCCTCGAAATGACCCGTAAAATAGTTAAGGAAGAGGGGATCTTTGTCGGTATGAGCAGCGGTGCAGCCATGTATGCTGCAATAAAAGTTGCTGAAAAAATTGAATCAGGAGTAATTGTGGTAATCTTTCCCGACAGGGGAGAAAAATATCTTACAACAGATCTTTTTAAATTATGAAAAAATTATTCATTGTTCTAACTCTCCTTCTCAGCATTATATCTTGAGAAAAGAAAGAAGAATTTTCCGTAATTTGTGATGCTAATTATGATGATCCTTCCTTTGTTATTAAAAATGTTGATAATGTTATAGCTACGTGTAGTAATTGAATATGGTTTATATCTATATTTAAGTATAACTGAGATATTATTTACAATTTACATTATTTAAAAAAGGATTGAGGAAATCCTCAATGAAAATATCCAATGCCAGGCTTGTGAAAATTTGAATAAGGAGGCCATCGACTCTAAATCAGATTTAGAGTTTAATAAACAAAAACCGGGAGAGATTAACTCAATATTTCTTCTGCAATCTTTTCAGAGAATTATGTCGTAAGATGAGTCCTGTGATAATTCCGGCAATAATTAAACCTGCCATTATTTCAAATTCATAATGTTCAATTCTTTTCCAGTTTGCCTTTAAGAAGGCTCCAAAGAAATATCCAAGCGAACTAAAAAGACAATCCCATATAACAGTATTTAATATACAGAATAACAAGAATTTACGTTTAGATATTGAACTCATGCCAATAGCCAGAGGAACAGCAGTCCTGAAACCGTAAAGAAACCTGTATCCAATTAAAACCGGAACCGGGTATTTAATAAGCAACTGATCAATTTTATTTGCTTTATCACGTAATTTTGGTTTGTTAGCCAGTATTCTGCCACCATTCTTCCTCCCAATCATAAACCAAAGCCAATCCCACGATTGAGTGGCAATAAAAGCAACTATCATAACAATAAATATATCCATGTATCCGCGATGTGCTGCAAAAGAAGATGTGACGAGAGAGGTTTCTCCCTCAAAAAAGCAGCCGGTAAAAACAGCTGCATATAACATTAGCTTTTTAATCATCTGAAAATTCAATTATTGTGCTATCTAATATAGTAATATCAAAAGAAATAATGAAATCACGCTCAGACTTTGTCTGATAATAAAGTAAATGCCGATATTTGTTTTATCTGGTAAATAAGACTATCAATTATGGAAAAGAAAGGAAAATGTGGAATAACAGGTAAAGAATACCCTGTAAAAGACCTTGTTACAACAGGCTCCATCAGGCCTCAGATCCTTGAACTGATCAAAAAAGCTTATCCGGACTGGTCGGATGACATGGGTATGATATCAATGGATATTTTAAATGTATTCAGGAATAAATATATACAGCAAATACTTTCAGAAGAGAACAGAGAGCTGAGTAACCTTGATGTCGGTGTTATGGACAGCATTAAAAACCAGGAACTTATATCCATAAAGCTTGAAGCTGAAACCGGAGATAAAATAACCATGGGCCAGCGTATTGCCGATAAAGTTGCATTGTTTGGGGGAAGCTGGAAGTTTATAATAATATTTGGGGTTATTATATTTTCATGGATTTCGGTTAACACATATTTATTGTTGAAGCATCCATTTGATCCGTATCCTTTCATTCTGTTAAACCTTATACTATCATGTCTTGCCGCTCTACAGGCTCCGGTAATTATGATGAGCCAGAACAGACAGGAATCGAAGGACAGAATAAGGGCACAGAATGACTATCAGGTAAACCTGAAAGCAGAAATTGAAATAAGGCAGCTTCACGAAAAAATTGACCATATACTTATTAACCAGACAAACAGACTATTTGAAATACAGGAAATGCAAATTGAATTATTGGAGCAGATCATAAATAAAAAATAGTTAAATTCAAGGTTCACAGAGATAAGGTGTACCTTAAGGTCTTAGAAACCTGATAAATGAAATCAAATTTTAAAATGATATGAAAAAGGTAATTTTCCTTTTAGCAGTATCAATGCTCTTTGTCTCATGCAGCAAAGACGACTATCCCGATCTGGAATTCAAACAGGAAATGCGCGATTTTGTTATCGGAATCAGCGAATACGCTAAGAGTATCGATCAGGATTTTATTATCATTCCTCAAAATGGAGTTGAACTGGTAAGTAATACCGGAGAAGAAGAGGGATCAGCAGATTATGCCTATTCATCTGCAATTGACGGAAACGGGCAGGAAGACCTGTTTTATGGTTATGACAAAGACGATAAAGCGACCCCATCATCTGAGAGGTCTTACCTGATGGTATTTTTAAATATGTCGAAGAATGCAGGTAATACGATTCTTGTAACCGACTATTGTTCAGCACATTCCAATATGGACGACTCTTACAGTCAAAACAATACGACAGGTTATATATCTTTTGCCGCTGACGAAAGAGAACTGAACAACATACCGGTATATCCCAGTCCGATCTATGGAGAAAATGATGAAATTATTACAGCCCTCTCTGATATAAAGAATTTTCTTTACCTTATCAACCCGGAAAATTACAGTTCAAAATCAGCCTTTATCAATGCAGTTACATCAACAAATTACGACCTTCTGATAATGGATCTGTTCTTTGGAGAAGGAATTGAATTTACTTCAGCAGAGATCAATCAGCTGAAGAATAAGGCCAATGGCGGGAAAAGACTGGTAATATCATATATGTCGATCGGAGAAGCGGAAGATTACAGGTATTACTGGCAGGCAGGCTGGGAACCGGATAACCCGGCCTGGCTGGATGCAGAAAACCCTCACTGGGAAGGTAACTATAAGGTGAGATACTGGGAAAAAGAGTGGAAGGATATCATTTTCGGCAATGAAAGTTCATACCTGAAAAAAATTCTGGATGCTGACTTTGACGGAGTCTATCTTGATATTATAGAGGCTTTTGAATACTTTGAATAAAAGCTACTGCCTCGTTTGATCGCACAATCAAACTTTCAGACTATCGAACACTGAACACTGAACCCGGAACCCATCCCTTCCTCCTCCCAGGAGGGGATTTTTTTTCTCGACTGCAAGACCCTCATATCATCCTGCTCACCTTTTCTGCCACCTCTTCTGCTATATTTGCACAGTGATCTATGCAGGGGCCTGAAATATAGCTTTTTACATCATTCGTATAGGAGAAATTGAGTCCGCAAAGCTCATGGCAGCTTGTGGAACCGAATTTATTCCGGAACCAGGAACCCAGTTCATCACTTATATTGATTGACCGGTTAAAATTATTTATCTCTTCGTCCATAGCCTCATTGTCTTTCTGTCTCAGTAACCGGTTCATCCTGGCAACCCTGGCATAGCTGTATTCGATTCTTGCGGTTACAGAGCTTAATGCCATGGCACCTGCTGCCAGCGCCCCGCAGGTCCTGTTCAACAATGCAATGCCGCCAATAAAGAGCCACGATGAATCAAAAAGTTCTTTCGTAACAGGAAAATCATTGTTGAGATTTTTCAGGACGTTATGTGCACAATGAAATTCCTTTTCATCAAATGTCTCAAGCAGCAGTGTATATGATTCTTTTGCTTCGTCAGAAAGAGGTACAGGACTTGTAATTGCCTGTGAATATGGTTTATAAAAGTTACGAATGGTATGCATGCAGGCAGGCTGTCCGTCCTGCCGGATTTTGCTGCAGATAGTGGAGCCGTTAATAGCAGTAAACTCTTGTACATATGATTGTGCCTGGGTGATGATATTAAGTTTTTCACCAATCCCGGTAAGGTTATTGTTCTGATAGCCGATAAACATCAAAGGTGCTGTCAGAACCCCGCACTCCATATCTGATCCTGCAATACCCCCGGCCAGTGCTCCGGCATTTTTTACCATACCAGTATCCACAATATGGTTTATTCCAAGAAGTGTCTGCATAACACTTGGGGCACAATGACCCATACGGCGGATATTGTTGATGGACCTTATCTTCTTACCATTTAACAGACCATACCCTGTAAGCCCTGCTGTACCTGCAGCTGCTATTAAAAGGATACTCCTCCTGGTAAATTCCCTTCTGCTTACTGATCCTTTTGATTGATTTTTTTTACCGGTCTTCATGTAACAATTCTGATCTCCATAACGTTCTAAAGTTAAGGATTCCCTTGAAAATTCTAAAATGGTAAAAAAGAACCTCAAATACATTAATTTTATGTAACTTTTTAGATAACGGATTGTTCTATTATAAAAGAATAAATAATTATAAGTAAGTATATTAGTCAGAAGATACAGAAATCATGGAAAAAGATAACGACACCGGTTACAGGCGTAAAGTTGTTGTTGTGGGTGCCGGATCGGTAGGAGCAACCTATTGTTACGCTCTTGCACAGAGTGGTCTGGCCGATGAGATAATTCTTATTGACAGAAATGAAGAGCTTGTTCGCGGACAGGTACTCGACCTGGTTCATGGTCAGCCATTTTTTCCGACAGTAAAGATAGAAGCAGGGACTGAAGACGATTATACTGATGCACAGCTTGTTGTGATAACAGCCGGATCAGCACAACGTCCGGGTGAGACAAGGCTGCAGCTTCTGCAAAAAAATGCAGAGATTGTCGGAGGTATAGCTGAGAGTGTTTCACACAACGGATGCCGGGGTGTGATGCTTATCGTTACCAATCCTGTCGATGTTCTCACATATGTTGCTCTCAAAAGATCGGGGTGGGAAAGAAGCAGAGTGATAGGATCAGGTACTGTCCTTGATAGTGCCAGGTTCCGTCATCTTCTGGGTAATCATTGTGGTGTCGATGTACATAATGTGCATGCCTATATCCTTGGTGAACACGGTGACAGTGAATTCGCTGCCTGGTCAATGACTAATGTGGCAGGTATAAAGATCAACGATTATTGTCCTATCTGTAACAAATGTTCCGACTGGAAGGCAGAACGCAGCAGAATCGAGCAGCAGGTACGTGAAGCTGCATACAAGATCATAAATGCAAAGGGCTCCACCCATTTTGCAGTGGGAATGTCGCTCTTAAAGATCACTGCTTCAATACTCCGGAAACAAAACAGCGTGCTTAGTGTTTCTGTACTGCTAGACGGTGAGTTTGGTCTGAAAGATGTTTGCCTTAGCGTACCGTGTGTGGTCTCCGATGGAGGAATAGAAAAGATTATCCGCAGTCCTCTTGACCCGGAAGAGAGAGTATTGCTCGACCGGTCCGCAGCAGTCATAAAAGGAGCAATTGACTCATTATCAATGTAATTATACTTACTGACCAGTAATAATATTCTCTGCTTTTTATAAATTTGTTTCATAATAAAACTAATACAGCCATGAAAATCAATAACAATAAAGAACTTGTTGCCCACGAAGTCTCAATGGAAGGAGCAAAGGATGTTAAAATGAAAATCCTGGTTGGTCCTGCCGACGGATCAGATAATATTATCATGAGACATTTCATTATAGCTCCGGGCGGCAATACACCATTTCATCAGCATAATTATGAACATGTTGTTAAAATTGAAAGTAACAGGGGAATAGCTGTTGATGAAAATGAAAAGGAATTTGAGGTAAAAAAGGGACAGAGTCTTTTTGTAAAACCTAATGAATTACATCAGTTCAGAAATCCTTTCAACGAGGATTTTGAATTTACCTGTATTATTCCTAATCCGGAGAAGTGACAGACCTCCGTATGTTGCTTTTAGCAGGAATTGTCAGTTTACCTTAAAGCGGAGATCTGATCGTGCAATCATGCGATCATGCGATCGTTACTTTTTAGTACTCAGATATTTCATGAAACCGCCAAGGCTGTTCATTAGTTTCTGGCATCGATCTCTTCTGTCTTCTGCAGTTCTTTTATCTGTATATATTTGGTCCTCTGCGATGTAGTACATATTTTTCACTTCACCTGAAGAGCCTTTTGAAATATTAAGGAATTGGCGTAACTCTGCATCGCTTTTTCGACAAAAACCTTCAGCAATATTGTTCATAATTGATATTCCGGCACCAGTAATCTGATTCCTGAAAGTAAAATCTTTGCATTTTGCAAAATCCGAATAAATAAGGTTAACCAGAATCCTGGCATCTTTCCATAAATCAAGATCTTCGAAATTCTTAATTGTTCCCATTTTAGCACGAGTTTGGTTAATAATCTTAAAGATACTTAAATAAATAGATTGCACGATCGCATGATTGCACGATCGCACGATTCTAATCTAAACACCCTGATTTCCTTCTATAAAAGATATTTACTATTTTAGCCCGATATGATAACTTCAAAAGATTATCAATCATGAATTACAGATTATTACTGATACCAATATCATTTCTGCTACTTCTCCCGGGCTATAAAGCAAATAGCCAGGCAACCTGCGACTGGCCCTCTTTTCATGGTCCGGACCGTACCAATAAATCCGGAGAGACAGGACTACTGAAAAAATGGTCTGCCGGTGGACCAAAACTACTGTTCACTATCAGCGGACTCGGAGAGGGATACAGTTCTGTATCATTCGGAGAAGGCCTTATCTTCACTGCCGGAAAATACAATGATCAGAGTTACCTTTTTGCATTCGACCTTAATGGCAAGCCCGTATGGAAAAGTCCCAACGGCAAAGCATGGTCAACATCGGCATCATGGGCTTCATCTTATACCGGTTCACGATGTACGCCCACATACGATAACGGGAGATTATATTACCTGAGTGAAGGAGGAAGGCTTGCCGCTTATGATGCAAAGTCAGGGAAGGAGATATGGGCAAAAGACCTGGCAAAAGAATTTGATGCTCCAGAGACTGAATATGGCTATGCCGAATCGGTATATATCGATGGCGATAAGCTTTATGTACGTCCGGCAGGCAGAAAAGGATTCCAGGTGTGCCTGAACAAGAATGACGAAAAGCTTATCTGGGCTAATCCTGACATTCCCGGAGTTGAGGGATATTGTTCTTCTATAGTTTTTGAATACGGAGGATACCGGCAGGTAACAGGTGCAAGCTCAAACTGTTATTATGGTGTTGATGCTGCCACAGGAAGACTTCTCTGGAAGGTTGATTTTGAGAACCAGCGCGGACTAAACCTCACTGATGCAATAGCAAAGGATGGTTATGTTTTTATCACCAGCGGCTATGGGAAAGGGAGCATGCTCATTAAACTGAAACCTTCCGGAAATAAATTTATCCCTGAAATAGTATGGGAGTCAAAGCTTATGGATAATCATCATGGCGGTGTAATCCTTCTTGACGGCTATCTGTATGGGTCGGGGAGCAACTCGCGGGGCTGGTTTTGCCTTGATTTCCTTACCGGGAAACAGATGTGGAATAACTTCCAGGGGAAAGGATCAATCACATATGCCGATGGAATGTTCTACCTGCTCGATGAAAGAAGCGGCACCATGAGCCTTATAAAAGCCTCCCCGGATAAATATGAACTTATCAGTGAATTCAATGTACCTTCCGGAGGCCAGAGCATGTATTGGGCTCATCCTGTCATCTGCGGCAAACGACTCTATGTGAGGCATTGGGATAAGGTTTTCGTGTATGATATAGGGAAGTGATCACGGCACACGGAAACAGCTAAACGCTATACGGTAGTTGCCCGACCTTTATCATATAAGAAGATTGATATTTTAGTAAAATAATCTTACTATTAGGCCTGTTTGGCACAACCTTTGTGGCTGATTATCAGATTTTCATATGTCATTCATCATAGTTGACTAACCTGGAAATGCCATGTCTGCAAGGTTTACTTTAATATTACTTTATACTTTATAATCACATCGATTTAAATCATGCCAATAGTAATTCAATTCTGAAATCATGACAACACGAAAAATTAGTTTACTAGTTGCAGGACTTATCTTTCCTTTAGTCCTGGGTGCCCAGTACACAGATTTCGATCTGTCGAAATACAAACTGCCTGATATAAAGCTCAACAGGCTCGATGCCTCTTTCAACATGGTAAATAGCGGCAACAGCCATTTATCACAGACCAAATTCGACACCTCAAAGGTTAAACACAATAACCTTGACGGTAGACTGAACCTCGGGTACTATTATTTTCGTAACACGGAAAAGTACCAGGGTAACCTGAGTACAATTGCAGATATTCATCCGTTACTTTACTATGTTAAAACAGATAATAATGATAACAGGAATACTTCTTCAGATATAAACTTTATGATCAACAGTATAAACAGATTTTATAACCGGAACCTCTTCTTCCTCGAAGTGGATCCGCTAGTCTCATATTATTCTGACAGAAGCAAAAATCGGGTGGAAAACAGTACTACAACAGAAAATACCGATCATCAAGTAAGTACAGATCTTTCAGCATCTGTTTCAGTTGGGTATGGAAGGATTGAACCTGTTGAGGATCTGCGGCTTGCAATATACATCCTGGAAGAACTTCAGAAAGCTGGCAGGATAGAATCAGTTCCGCCTGAAGATATTATAATCGAAATGGCCAGGGAGATTTCCAGGATCAAGAAGAAAAGATTCTTCGATACAAGACTCA
>CAZDOM010000110.1:0-9987 GCA_964507015.1 uncultured Rikenellaceae bacterium
TACCTCCCATCGGCCAATGCATTATCTTAAACATTTGTCCCATGAAAATAGATGTAAGTATAATACCCGAAAAGAATCCAATGTATTTCAGAAACTTATTATGGTCAAATCTTTTCAGAAAATAGAAGGCTGAGTATAACGATATGCAAATAATACCTGAGAATCCTATAGCAAGCAGTAATTCCCAAGGTGGCATCCTGACACTTCTAAGATAGAATGAAGTTAGTATTATTACTAAAAAAACAAATATCCAATTATAGAATTTTCTCGAGAGTACAACTGAAATAATAGTGCCAATTATAAATAATAACCATGTCGATAATGCCGGAATCATTGACAGTGATTTTCTCATAAGAAACAGCACAACGGATATAACTAATAATGCAGGTACCAGAATAATCATGATTTCTTTTAATTTCTGTCTGCCAGTAGCAGATATCTCTGATTTTAAATCTTCCATATAATGAAGTTTTATGCAATTAAAATTAAACCAAATTCTTGTAATTCACAAAATCAGATGATACAGTTAATTATGTTATTGAAATCCAGTATCTATTGATGTTAATCATATTTTCATTAAATTTATCAGGTTATACTGATATCAATGAATAAATCAGAAACATACATCGATAAAACAAACCAGGACCTCTGGGAAAATCGCTTTTCCGATTCAAAGACCATTGAAAAAGAAGCCGCAAAAAATCTTTTAATAGCAGAAAAGACTGGTTATCAAAAGGGTAAAGCATATGCAAATCTGAACATTGCTGCGATTTATTTCTACAGGTCAAAAAACAAAGATGCCTTAAAACATCTTACACCTGCCTATCGCTGGTTCGAAGGTGAGAAAAAGGAGAAAGGCTACATAAGAGCTCTGTTGCTCAAAGGTAATATTTCCGAGAGTTTCGGTGAATATGAAAAGGCTTTGAATTTCTGGCTCGAAGCATATAAAACATCCCGTGAGATAAGGGATACAGAATCAAAAGGTGAAGCATGCAGCCAGCTGGGTCTTATTTATTCACGGCTATGCAATCTTCCAAAGGCTCTTGAATATTTTGAAAAGGGACTCAGGATCAGGGAAGAATCCGGAGATATACTGGCTGCTGCCTCCTCGCTCAACAGGATAGGAATGGTACTCCGGCAGATGAAAAAGTATGATGACTCTCTGGAATATTACTTCCGGAGTCTTGAAATAAGGAAAAATGAGGGTCAGACAGGAGCAATCCCATGGACTTGTCTTGGAATTGCAAGTACTTATGAGGAGATGGGGAATTTACCGGAGTCTTTGAAATTCTATGAATTAGGAATGGCTGATTCCGATAAACGTTGTGCACTTCAATGTATGTTAGGATCCGGACGTATCTACAGTAAAACGGGTGATGCTCCTCATGCTGAAGAAAAGCTGGAAAATGCATTGAAAATGGCCAGGGAGCTTAAGTCTCTGGCTCTCATCGCTGATGCTTATTCTGCACTTGCTGCTCATCATGAACTGTTTAAGAAACCTGAAAGGGCGCTAAAATACTTCAAACAGTATATCAAGGCAAAAGAAACATACCAGAGTACCGAGGTACAGAGTAAGATTAGTAATATTGAAGTAGCCCATGCTATTGAAAAGTCAGAACAGGAGAAGGAGATATACAGGCTGAGACATGTAGAATTAAAGAAAGCATATGATATAATTGAAGAAAACCACAGGGAGATAACTGCAAGTATAAACTATGCCAGCAGGATTCAGAAAGCTATACTCCCTGATCCGAATGAAATTCCAGAATTAGTAAAGAACAGTTTCTTCTTATATATTCCAAGGGATATTGTCAGTGGCGACTTTTACTGGTTCACACAGGCTGACAATAAACTGATACTTGTTGCAGGCGACTGCACCGGACATGGTGTCCCAGGCTCACTGATGAGTATGCTTGGAATATCTTTTCTGGAAGAGATTGTAATTAACCGAAAGATATCAGATTCAGCATATATTCTTAATGAACTCAGAAATGAGGTTAAACGTGCACTGCATCAGACAGGTGAAAGAGAAGAAGCAAGGGACGGTATGGACATTGCTCTTTGTGTTATTGACAGGAAGAATAAAACAATCCAGTACTCCGGAGCCTATAATAACCTCTACCTTATACGAAATGAAGACCTGAATGAATACTTTGCCGACAGGATGCCCATTGGCATTTTTGATCTGGGTGATAAAAGTTTTTCCAGTCAGTTGATAACTTATCTTTCAGGCGATATTATCTATATGTATTCCGATGGATTCAGTGATCAGTTTGGCGGACCAAATACCAAAAAATTCAAATCCGCAGGATTAAAAAGTCTTTTGCATGATATTCATAAGCTCCCTATGAAACAACAGAAGCATAAACTTGAATCAGAATTCCTGAAATGGAAAGGAAAGAATCCCCAGACTGATGATGTGTTGGTAGTGGGATTGAAGCTATAATATTCCCCCCCTTCTAGATCTCCGCTTCCACCTCCTTAACCTCCAGTACCTTCGTCGTCCCTCCTGTTTCAAGGTTGATACCATGAGGTTTGTTAGTTTTCCATGAACCTCCGGTAAAATCCGGAATATCAATTGATTCAGACTTGTTTGCTACCGACCATTCACTTAACGGGGCTATTGAACTCCATAATGCACCATCATAGACATCCTGGTCGAGAGGCAATCCATTTCTCAGACAATCGATCAAGCGCCAGTCCATAATAAAATCCATACCACCATGACCTCCCACCTTTCGCGCCATTTCCCCTTCTCTTTTTACTATCTCAGGTGTATATTGATCCCACAATACCTTCATTTCATCATCTTTTACCCAGTTCTCTCCGAGAGCAATCAAAGGACTGGGATATTTAACAGCCAGCCCCTGCGTACCTTTAACCAGATGTATCCTTGAGTATGGATGCTCGGAGGATACGTCGTGTTGGACCATTATAGATTTACCCAGGGCAGTCCTGATAATGGTTGTGTTAAAATTACCTCTGAATTTTGAGTTTTTCCATTGTTCAAAGAAAGGATCAGAAGCTACAAGCTCTTTTTCTCTTGGACCCATAGTGAAATCATTTGTGGATATAGAACTAAGATATTCCATCCTGTCACCGCGGTTTATATTCAGCACCTGACAAATTGGTCCGAGTCCATGAGTGGGGTAAAGGTTTCCGTTTCTTGTTGCATTCTCTTTTAAACGCCACATATCGGTGTATGCACCGTCTGTTTGTCTGTCGTCTCTGGGTTTAGTGAAATTACTTCCCAGAAGATTATGAATATAGGCTCCTTCTCCATGGATTATGTCTCCAAACATCCCCTGGCGGGCCATATTCAGGGTAAGCAGTTCAAAGAAGTCGTAACAGCAATTCTCAAGCATCATGCAGTGTTTCCTGGTTTTTTCAGACGTTTCAACAAGCTGCCATGCTTCATCAATTGTTCTTGAAATAGGTACTTCCGATATTGCATGCTTGCCGTTTTCCATTGCATATACACAGATAGGAGTATGCAAAATCCATGGTGTACATGTCAGAATAAGGTCAAGATCGGGCATCTCAATAAGTTTTTTCCACTCATCTTCCCCACCAAAAAATTCTTTTGCAGCAGGCCTTCCTATACTCTGCAAATATTTCTGTGATCCCTTCACAGCAACTTCCCTCTTATCACAAAGAGCCTTAATCTCTACACCTTCAATTTTGGATAGCCACTGAACATGTCCACTTCCCCTGTCGCCCAGACCCACAAAACCTACTCTTACAACAGGAAGTGGCGGAGCTGCATAGCCCGACATATTAAACTGCTGAGTATGTCCCTTTTTTACAGCATCAAGAATTCCTGAGAGATTTGAAACAGGTTCCTTCTGGGAACATCCGGATATTAATCCACCGGTCATTGCACCCGCACCGGCAAATGATGCTGCTTTCAGAAAATCACGACGATTGCTTTTCATAATGGGAGTATTTTAAGATTATTAATTTTAACTTATATAATACCCTGCAAATTAATAATTATTTTTTAACCCCCCAACCCCCCGCTTTACCGTTCAATGACCCCCCAACCCCCCGCTTTACCGTTCAATGACCCCCCAACCCCCCTAAAGGGGGGCTATAAACCCTTACAATTAATAATATATTTTTATAATGGGTTTTGTGCCCCCTTTAGGGGGTAGGACATCAGCCTGCCGGTTGATGTCCGGGGGTAATCACATCTCTGAATTATTTTTCTTGTGATATTTTATGATAAGATCATTTATGATGCTTCCAAGAAGGTATCCTATGAGTCCGCCAAAGAGTGTGCTCCAATACCATACCGATTTTATAGGGCATGATCCTGTAAGACAGCCAATAAATTTCCAGTACAGAAATCCACCGATCATACCGGTGACTGCAAATATTATTAGAAGTTTGTTTTTCCTTAAGAAATCCATGGTTTTTATAGATATTAATTCTTATTATCATATAACATTCATTCCTGGCTTGATGTTCATTTCTGACAGTTGAACTATTTTATTAATTCTCCTGATCCTTGTTTCAGGTCTTTTGGCGCTGTTAAGCCAGCCGATAAACATCCGGCGGGATGACTGGCTGAAATTTGTAAAGTTCTTTAAAGCCTTTTTATTCTTTTTAAGTGCAGTCATAAGATCCTCAGGTTCTCCAGGATTTCCATCTCTCCGATCATCATAAACAAGACCAGGTTTATCAAGGGCTTCTTTGTATGCCTTTAATCCAGCTGGTTTCATAAGATTCTTTTTTTTAAGTTTTTCCACTCTTTCAATATTATATTTCGACCATCGGCTGCCTGGTCTTCTCGGAGTAAAGCGCTGGATATAATAATCCTCATTTATTCTTTTTATTTTACCGTCGATCCATCCAAAGCAGAGAGCCTCTTCGACTGCATCGTTATATGGAATTCGAGGTTTACCCGATGGTTTCTTGTAGTACCTGAGCCACACCTCTTCACAGGAAAAATGGTTTATTTCAAGCCATTTTCTCCACTCTTCTCTTTTAGTAAAATACAACTCCATTCGATTGCTAAACTAATAAAATATAGTGTCATTACCAGGAGTCAGGATTTATCGGGAAGACGAAGCAATCCCCCTATTTAACCACAGGGTCTCATGGAGTTGAACATGGAGTTTCTCTGTTTCGCGCCCTCCCGCACTCTCGCAATCACGCCCTCCTTCCTCCGTACCGTCGTACCGGCACACCTTTACGCCGTTGGGCCTTTATGCCGTTGAGCCGTTTATTCTACCAACAACCCTGCCAGGTTCCTCCATCATAAACCATCAGCTTATGCGCTGTTGCATCATAGTATATATCACCTTCTTCAGGCGTTTCTGGAGCTGTTCCGGGGGTTAAGCTTAGAAGATCCCTGATTGTTACTTTAGCATTTAATTTCAGGTAATCATTATCAAATTCACCGTAAATAAGAGCGTTATAGCTTTCGGCATTACTATTCTCAATATACAGCTTATTTGACGTTGTTTCGTTAAATCCGGCTTTAAAACCAATAAAAACATTCGAACTACCATTCTCATTTTTGAGTCCGGCCGATTTTCCCAGGAAGACATTTTCAACTCCCGTAGAATTTGTGTAACCTGCGGAATGTCCGAGAAATACATTATCATTTCCATCAGTATTAAGAGCACCGGCAGCAACTCCAACAAATGTATTATTATTACCACCGGAATTGATTTCACCTGCCCAGGATCCTATGAAAGCATTACTTGTTCCTGTGATATTATGATTTCCTGCCTCTGTCCCCAGAAATGTATTATATGCGCCTGATAAATTGAAATAGCCGGCAGAGTCACCAAAGAAAAGATTATAATTATCAGCGCCAGAGATATTCAGTTTTCCTGCGATGGTAACATCAGCATTTAAAAGGAGGATATCATTATCAAATTCGCCATATATAAGAGCCTGGGTGCTATCAACTCCCGTATTTTCAATATAAAGCTTATTCGATCCCATTTCGTTCCAACCTGCAAATACACCAATAAACACATTGTCACTTCCGGTTGCATCATTTCCTGCACCGACTCCCACGTATGTATTTCTGGAACCTGTAAGGTTTTGCGTTCCGGCTCCCGCTCCAATGAATGTATTATATTCGCCGGTTATATTCCAATTACCACTATACATCCCAACAAATGTATTTTGGAATCCCTCTGTATTATCATGTCCTGCTACACCTCCTATCATTGTATTTTGATAACCTATAGTGTTAGAATACCCGGAACCAGTTCCCATAAAAACATTCTGATAACCTCCGGAATTGTTAAAACCGGTTTCATTTCCAATGAATACATTTAAATATGCAGAATCGCTTCTGTTACCAGCCGACTTACCAAGGTAAATATTATTATAACCAGTTTTGTTGTATGCCCCGCTATATGAACCGATAAAAATATTTTCGCTGCCTGTTGTATTAGAATAGCCTGCCCAGTTTCCCATTAAAATATTGAAATTGCCTTCATTAAATCTCCCAGTTACGACTCCCATAAGAATATTATTATTCCCTGTTGTATTATCATGACCAGCATAGTCTCCAATAAATATATTTCTTCCTCCGGTAGTAATGTATTCACCAGCACCGTCCCCAATAAAAACATTTGATGTACCTTCAGTATTACTTTTTCCTGCCAGTGTTCCCATAAAAACATTATATTGTCCGGATGTATTAAAATAACCGGCAGAATCGCCAATAAAAATATTGTTATTGGCATTTGAGTGATAACCGGCTTTAACCCCCATAAATACATTATTGTGACCACTAATATTTGAGAATCCACTCGAGTCACCCAACATTATGTTTCTGAACCCATCGTTATTTGAATATCCGGCATTATTTCCAATGAAAACATTCAAATCCCCGGTTAAATTTTCATGTCCGGAATTTCTTCCAAGAAAAATGTTGTTATTTGCAGTTGTATTCCCTAATCCGGCCTCAGTACCCATAAAAATATTATCACTCCCGCTGGTATTTCTTAAACCACTTCCGTTTCCCAGGAAAATATTATTTGAACCTTCAGTGTTGTGATATCCAGATGTTCTTCCAAGGAACACATTCTGATTTCCAATTGTATTAAATACACCTGTAGCGTTTCCTATAAACACATTCATTATCCCTTCAGTATTTGAAGCGCCTGTACTGGTTCCAATAAAAACATTACGATTACCTGAAGTATTTTGATTGCCAGACATCAGCCCGATAGCAATATTCTGAAAACCTGTTGTATTAAACTGTCCCGATTTATTTCCAATGAATACATTTCTCATACCGGATGTATTTTCATAACCTGCAGAATCTCCGATGAAAATATTGTTAAAACCGGCAGTATTGGTATAACCAGCTCTGTATCCAAAAAACATATTCTCATTTCCTGTAGTATTACTCAAACCAGCCTCATAGCCCATGAATGAGTTATACAAACCTGTTGTATTAAATTGACCAGCTCCCTGACCAATAAAGTAGTTATCAGAATTCAGTTGAAGAAATGAAGAAGGATCTGATTTTGTCGTTCCAAATCCTCCGATTGCGAATCCTCCTTTAACTGCTTTACTTCCCTCATTTACATATACTCTTGTACTGTCGCGTGTTACACGAAGATATTCTTCAGTTGGTGCTTTTGTGGAACCATATCCACCAATGGCAAATCCCCCTTTTACAGATTTATCTGTATCCGTTTCAATATATGCTCTTATGCTGTCACCACTGACAAACATATATTGCTGGGAATCTGCTTTATCAGTTCCAAAACCTCCTATTGCAAAGCCTCCCTTCACACCTTTCTCACCATCATCAACATATATTCTGACTCCCTCATTATAAACTGCAAAAACTGTTTGTCCGTCCCTGTTCTTAACCTCAAAAAGAGATTCATTAAAACTATCTGTCTCCCCTTCAACTGACAGTTTATTAACTACACCACCCAGTTCATTCGCTACCATTGCATACGGTACCGACCATAATTTTGCTGAACCCATTTCCCTCCAGGAGCCCTGGTAATTAATCTTGACTCTAATAAACATTGGTGTTGCGCTCCAGTCAATATCAGAAAAAGCAGCTACGGAACCTGATTCTCTTGTACCTGTTCCGATAACAAGACTAAAAACACCAAAAACATTTGTAGTGATTGAAGAATGAAGCTCTTCCCATTCAATAACCGGGGTAATGGTATCAGACAGGATTGCTATTCTCACCTGAATAGAAGTATTCATAATAGGGGCTCCAGTGTTGTTATGTGCAACTGCCTGGTAATTAAATCCCTGCGGGATTTGGCTGAGGGCTGAGGGCGAAAGGCAGAGGATAAAGAAAACCATTAATATTAAAATAGTAGAGACGTTCGATCCGAACATCTCTTTTCTCGATCCGAACGTTTTTCTGTTCCTGGCCGATAAAATCACATTGAAGAAATTGAGGGGAATGTTTGTTTTCATAACAGTAAGGCATTAAGGAATTACTACCGGTTAATAATATTACGTAATATAATTATATTTTAAGGTAAGATATGAATAATTAACGGCATGTTAATATTTTTTGACATGCCAATAAGAGACGTAGCAATCTCTTTCATTTCACCACGGATTACACGGAGTTATCACAGAATTATACCATTATCCCTTTGTACAGGTATACCATTATATCATTATACCTCTATTTCCCTGCCATCAGTTCCTCCACCATCTTCTCCAGCCTGGTGATCTGCTGCTGTTGGCTTTCAACAATAATCTGTTGCTCATTTAATGATTTGTATAATTGGTCAATATATACATGTGCCTTTTCAAGTTCTTCAAGCATCCCTCTGCTATGTTCTCCCCATTCAATAATATCATTTCCCTCTTCATCTTTTTTGGCTTTTGGAACAGCTGGTAAATGTTTTCTATCCCACATAAATTCAGAGTGTTCCTCAATAGACTCAAGGAAATAATCTTTGCCGAATACGTAGTCAGCATGTAAAATACCGCCTCTTTGATATATAGATCCATTCACATCTAATGTTCCCTGAGGAGTAGTGGTCCCTATACCCACTTCGCCACCCATTATAGCCATTGTATAAGCATCATTTATTGTATATGAGGCTGAGCTCAGGCCGATTCCAAATGAATAGTTACCAGCTGCTTCAATCCCGCAACCAATTGTTGTTGAGTAATTACCACTTGCTGTGGTATTGTATCCAATTGCTACAGAATTATAACCACTTGCTGTAGTATATACCGATCCTAATGATATTGATTCCCATCCTGTTGCATATGTATTTGTTCCTAATGCAGTAGCACGAAAATTACTTGCTTCATTAGAATATCCTATCGCGGATGATTGGCTTCCACTAGAAATATTCTGACATCCAAATGCATATGACGTGCTATTTGATACATTGTTTTGATAACCAATTGCTGCACAATGATTACCTGAGGATATATTATACGAACCTATAGATATCGAACTGTATCCGCTCGCAATATTATTCTGACCAATTGCCATAGCGAATTCCGCAGTAGCAGAATCACCCATACCGATAGCTGTTGAATAATCACCTATTGCAATTGTTACATTTCTTGTGGTATCCATCCAATTTATACCTCTGGAACCAAAAGCAAATGAAGATATTCCTTTTGCAATGGCTGAGTCACCAAATGCAAACGAATTTTCCCCTATTGCATCAGCCCGGTTCCCAATTGCCATAGAATATTTTCCATGTGCCCTTGCGCCATATCCCAGTGCCTGTGAATAATCACCTTTTGCTTTTGATTCATAACCTGCAGCAAAAGAGTTCTCCCCCACGCTGTCCGGTTTTTCAATCAGTACCCTTCCCGTAAGAAAAGCATTCTTCTGTGGATACCATAATATCCTGTTCTGTGAGGGATTAATGATATATGTCGTATCTATTGATACATCAAAATAATGACTGTTACCATTTTTTGTCGATCCATATCCCCCTATAGCAAATCCTCCCTTAACACCTTTATCTTCATCAGCTTTGTCAATATAGATCCTTA
>CAZDOM010000111.1:0-2373 GCA_964507015.1 uncultured Rikenellaceae bacterium
GTAACCAGTAACCAGTAACCAGTAACCAGTAACCAGTAACCAGTAACCAGTAACCAGTAACATTTCAAGTCTGTAAAAATGAAGAAAAGAGAATTCATAAAATACTGCTCACTTTTAGCCGGAGCAGCAATTTCAGGAAAGCTGCTTAATGCACCTGCGGAACCGGTAAGAAATATTAATCCATCAAAACGTAAAAGTAAAAACATGAAGCTAAGTTATATGCCATACGAGCTCCAGTTGAAGCATACCTTTACCCTTGCTATAAGTTCAAGAAACACAACACCGGTAGTGCTCACACAGATTGAGTTTGATGGTGAAAAAGGATATGGCGAAGCCTCCATGCCTCCTTACCTTGGCGAGAGTCACGAGTCGGTAATGAAGTTCCTTTCACAGGTTAACCTGTCACAATTCAAAGATCCATTCCTGATCGAAGATATTGTGCAATATATTGACAGTATTGAAGCGGGCAACCATGCAGCAAAGGCATCTGTGGATATAGCCTTGCATGACCTGGTTGGAAAACTTCTGGGGAAACCATGGTTCCGGATTTGGGGGCTTGATCCTGCCAGAACTCCATTTACCAGTTTCACCATTGGAATAGATACTCCTGAGGTGGTGAAGCAGAAGGTAGATGAAGCAGAACCCTACATGATACTTAAAGTCAAGCTGGGCCTTGGTAACGATAAAGAGATGATCGAAACCATAAGGAGTGTCTCCGACAAGCCGTTATGTGTCGATGTTAATCAGGGGTGGAAAGACAGAAATTATGCCCTTGAAATGGCACACTGGCTTAAAGATAACAATGTTATTTTTCTTGAACAGCCTATGCCAAAGGAAATGATCGATGACATTGCCTGGCTTAATCAAAACTCACCGATCCCCATAGTTGCTGATGAGGCACTACAAACTGTTGATGATCTTTTTGATATGCGAGGCGTCTATTCCGCAATTAACATAAAACTCATGAAATGCGGGGGGATGAATGCCGCACATAAAATGGCAATGATGGCCAGGGAGATGGATATGAAAGTGATGATTGGGTGTATGACAGAAACATCATGTGCGATATCAGCAGCTGCTCATATATCACCCCTGGCTCACTGGGCTGACCTGGATGGAAACCTTCTCATAAATAATGATTGCTATGATGGTATTAAAATCATAGAAGGGAAGGTTACCCTGAATGAAAGACCCGGCATAGGTGTAGTTCAAAAAAATAAGATATTTTCGGATTAACTATGGCAAAAAGCACAGGTCGTCTGGTTTCACTCGACATTTTCAGGGGATTAACAATCACTTTTATGATCATTGTTAACACACCTGGAAGCTGGGAATATGTTTATCCTCCATTACGCCATTCATCCTGGAACGGTTGTACACCTACTGACCTTGTTTTCCCGTTTTTTCTCTTCATTGTAGGAGTCTCTATGTGGTTCTCATTCAGAAAATACGGGCATGAGATAAATGCAGGCTCCCTCGTAAGAATATCCAGGCGTACCCTTGCAATATTTGCTATAGGTATTTTATTTTCGCTGTTGGCAAATCTTGGGAATGATTTTTCGACATTGAGAATCATGGGTGTCCTGCAAAGGATTGCTCTGGCCTATGGTTTTGCTTCCCTGATATGTCTGACTGCCAGGCGCGACCATGTATGGATTATCACCGCTGCAATATTAATTATCTACTGGATTCTTTTGGCTCTTCCTGGAGGTGCAGATCCATACAGCCTTGAAACAAACCTTGTAAGGAAAATTGATATAGCCATCCTGGGTGAAAGCCATCTATATACAGAATATGGATTGCCTTTTGATCCGGAAGGACTGCTAAGTACGCTGCCCTCTATCGCTACGGTGATCATTGGTTATTTTGCAGGTGAGATACTCGGAAAAGGTAAAGCGTCAGGTAAAACTGTTTTGACACTTCTCCTTTACGGAGTCGCATTGACCGGTCTGGGTCTTTTGTGGAACCTTGTTTTTCCAATAAACAAACCTATCTGGACAAGTTCTTATGTATTATATACTGCCGGTCTGGCTATGATGATTCTTGCCGCAATATATTATGTGGCTGATATTATCAAATTCAGGAAATGGGGATTTTTCTTCACAGTTTTCGGTATGAATGCACTGATATCATATATTATTTCAGGTGTATGGGCAGGTATAATGTTTGTGATTAAAATACAACCTGATATGAGTCTGTATGAATGGATTTATAAAAAGATTTTTGTCCCGGTAGTCGGAAATATGAACGGAAGCCTTATGTTTGCGTTAATACAAATGTTTATGGTGTGGCTTGTTGCTCTGGTTTTATACAGGAAGAAGATTATGATAAAATTATAGATAAAGTGGTTTAATGGTGTAATGGTATTGTGGT
>CAZDOM010000111.1:2473-9981 GCA_964507015.1 uncultured Rikenellaceae bacterium
ATAATGGTATAATGGTATAATGGTATAATGGTATAATGGTATAATGGTATAATGGTATAATGGAAAGTAAGATTGAAAAGGTAAAAAATCCGTGTTACCCCGTGATATCTGTGGTAAAAAGTTAATTATGAACGAAATAGAATTTATATCAGAAGGTTATAAGGAGTTATTCGGAGGTTTTGATCTGCAGATAACAGCTCTCCCAAGGTCTGGCTCTGACAGGAGGTATTACAGGATAATTGATGGAGAAAAAAGCCTGATAGGGGCATTTAATCCTAACTATGAGGAGAATGAGGCTTTTGTAGGATTTACAAATCACTTTCTGAGTAAAGGTCTTCCGGTACCTGAAATATTTGGGTATATTCCTCAAAGATTCATTTATTACCTTAAGGATCTGGGTGATATAAACCTTTATACATGGTTGCATGGCAGGGATGATATTACCGGCTTTAATTCTGAAACTAAAGCATTATACCGTAAAATTCTGGATAAGCTTATTCTCTTCCAGACGGAAGGTATCAAGGGTCTGAAACTTGATCTTTGTTATCCCCACAGGAGCTTTGACAGCCAGTCCATGATGTGGGATCTTAATTATTTCAAGTATATGCTCCTGAAACTTCTTGCAGTACCTTTTAATGAGCGTAACCTGGAAAATGATTTTGTAACACTTACCGAATATTTGCTGGAGACCGGACAGAACTATTTTTTATACCGCGATTTTCAGACTGCAAATATCATGATTGTCGGAAACGATCCCTGGTTTATTGATTATCAGGGCGGCAGGAAGGGAGCTCCGCAGTATGATGTTGCATCACTTTTATATGACGCCAAGATCCCGATGATTCAATCAAACAGGGATGAACTTCTCGATTATTATATTGAAAAATTCTGTGTTCTTACTGGTGAGAATAAGACTGAATTCAGGGGTTATTATTCCGGATTCAGTATGATCCGTATAATGCAGGCACTGGGAGCTTTCGGCTTCAGGGGACTTTATGAAAAGAAACCTACATTTACAGAAAGTATAGTTCCGGGCATTCATCTTATCATACAGTTAGCTGAACAGGCCAGGAATCATATTGCACTTCCGGAATTATATAAAACAATAGAATCTATCCCTGGTACAGCTGTATTCAGGCAATTGTTGTCGGAGAAAAGTTAGTGAGAATGAAAGCGATGATCATGGCAGCCGGTAAGGGAACACGTCTGGGTAAAATGACGGAGAACATTCCTAAAGCTCTGCTGGATATTAATGGGAAAAGTCTGTTACGTCTTGCTGTTGAGAATTGTACAGCCTCGGGATTTGACGATATAATAATAAATATTCATCATCTTGCAGACCAGGTTGAAGAGGAAATCGGGAGACTTAAACGAGATGGGTACAGGATCACTATCTCCGATGAACGGGAAATATTGCTTGAAACCGGTGGAGGCTTGTATAAAGCTCGAGATTTTTTTGACGATAATCCCTTTCTTTTGTTAAATGCAGATACACTGACTGATCTTGATCTTTCTTTTTTATACAGGTATCATCTTGATATGAAAGGACTTGCAACCCTTGCTGTAAGAGACCGCCCCGGGAAAAGGTTATTCCTTGTAGATAGTGATGGATTGCTGAAAGGATGGTGCAATAAAGCTACCGGGGAGAGGATAATTGTTGGCGAAGATACAGGGAACCTTATAGAAATAGCCTTTTCAGGAAGACATATAATAAATCCCGGGATATTCAATTATATGACTGAGGGAATTTATACAATGACAGCCCTGTACCTTCATCTGGCAGATACTCATAAAATTGTAACATACAGGAAAGATGACGGCTACTGGTTAACGATAGGAACCCCAGAAGACCTGGAAAATGTTCGTAAATTTTTTACACAAACCTAAACCTTGAACCTTCTATATTCTCCAGAACGACCTTGTGAAAAGAGTAAAAACTGTTAAAATCTCAAGTCTTCCTGTTATCATTACAACTGTTAAAACCAGCTTGCTAATACCCGGCAAAGCGGCATAATTGCTCATTGGACCCACAGCACCTAATCCGGGACCGATACCGGCCATACATGTTGCTGTTGCGCCCGCAGATGTTACCAGGTCAACACCTGTGATCAGAAGTATAACCGTACCGACAACTACCAGGAAGATATATAGTATAACAAAAGATATAATAGTAGTATTTGTGTTTTCATGAACACTATTCCCGTTTAATAAAATTGCAGTATAGGCTCTTGGATGATTTAGTCTCTTATAAATATTTTTAACATTTTTCAATACAATGAGATGCCTGGCCATTTTTATTCCTCCACTGGTTGATCCGGTGCTGCCCCCTGCAAACATCAGTATAAAGACAAGAACCACACCTGCAAAAGGCCATAAAAGATAATCAGCCGAAGCAAAACCTGTACACGTGATAATGGAAACTACCTGAAAGAAACCTTCCCTGATTGATTCTTCAAAAGATCTTACTGAACCTGTAAAAAGATAAATTGTGGCAATTATTCCTGCAATAAATACTACTGCCATATAAAACCATAGCTCCTCATTATGTTTTACTTTTCTGAAATTACGTTTTAAGAGATAATAATATATTATCTGGCTTACTCCGGCAAGAAACATGAAGAGCATCACAACATACTGACTATATGATGAATAGTGCTGGAGACTGTTGTTTTTTGTTGAAAAGCCTCCGGTAGCTATCGTTCCGAATGAATGGCAGATACTGTCAAAAAGGTTCATATCACCTGCCCATAACAGGATAACCTGTACAATGGTCAGACTTAAATAGATAATAAGA
Source organism: uncultured Rikenellaceae bacterium (assembly GCA_964507015.1). Lineage (GTDB taxonomy): Bacteria > Bacteroidota > Bacteroidia > Bacteroidales > VadinHA17 > LD21. The sequence continues at coordinate 5,268 of CAZDOM010000111.1, forward strand.
ACCCTGAATCCAATGGACTTGGTCTTTGGCAGGATCTTTTCTTTCAATGATGATTCCAGGCTGAAGAGCTGGTAACCTGATACTTTAAGGGATGGCAGAACTATCACAACGAGTACTATTATGCCTATACCACCAATCCAGTGTGTCAGACTCCTGTAGAACAGGATAGAATAAGGCAGAATTTCCACATCTGAAATTATCGAGGCTCCGGTAGTAGTAAATCCTGATGTCGATTCAAAGAATGCATCAATGAATTTTGGAATAACCCCGCTGACAAGATAAGGAAGCGAACCAAGAAAAGTAAAGGTAACCCATGATAAAGTAACTGCAAGATACCCGTCTCTGCTCGTAATCTTTGATAAATCAGCGTCAGAACTTAAAATATCGAGCGAAAAATAGAATAAACCTGCAATAATGACAGACCAGACAAAAGGGAATGCCACTTCATTATAAATTATGGCAACAGGTATACAAAAGAGAAAGGATATAATTTCAATCAGTATAATTATGCTGATTATTCGGAGAATGATTAGTGGATTAATAAGTTTCATACCCTCTGCCTAATTTTCTTATAGTCTCCAGAACGACCTGGAGAAAAGAACGAATACAGTTATAATCTCTAATCTTCCAATGATCATCAGAAGTACTAATATGAATTTGGTAATCTCAGGAAGATGGGCATAATTACTTACAGGACCCAGTGATCCAAGAGCAGGACCAACGTTACCAAGTGTAGCTGCAACACCGCTCGCTGATGATATCGGATCAAGTCCTGTCATGGTAACAATGACTGTCCCCACAAGGAAAATGAAAATGTAAAGTATCACAAAGGAGATTACTGCAGTATTTACTTTCTCTGAGACAGGTTTGCCATTTAATCTTATTTGAGTAATGACATTTGTATGAATGAGCCTGGTGAATATATTCCTGATATTTTTCAGGACTATAAGATGTCGGGACATCTTAATGCTACTGGTTGATGAGCCGGTATTGGCTCCGGCAAATAATAGCATGAAAATCATAGCAATAACTGCAGGATGCCAGGTTAAATAATCAGCAGTGATATAACCTGTTGTGGTAATTATTGATATAACCTGGAAGATACTTTCTCTGACGATGAGTTCAAACGGGCTGTTTGAATGTAATAGCATTATTCCAAGTACAATAACTATAGCAACAAATATTGTTATAAGATAAAACCAGAGTTCTTCATTATATTTTACTTTCCTGAATTGCCTTTTCAGAAGGTAATAATAAGCAACAAAGCTTATTCCCGATAATAACATAAAGGCCGAAATTACATACTGAGAATATGCAGAATATGCAGCAATGCTTGCATTTTTTGTTGAGAAACCGCCAGTAGCTACAGTACCGAATGTATGACACATACTTTCGAAAAGATCCATCTCCCCGAGATTAAGGAAGAAAATCTCAAGGACTGTTAATCCCAGGTATAGGAGAAGGAGCCTGAATCCTACAGCACTTGTCTTGGGATGAATTTTTTCCTTTAATGATGATTCAAGTCCCATAAGCTGCTGGGCAGTTATTCTGAGTGACGGCAGTATAATAATCACAAGAACAATAATACCAAGTCCTCCAATCCAGTGGGTAAAGCTTCTCCAGAACAGAATTGAATAGGGGAGAATCTCAATGTTTCTTAATATTGATGCACCTGTGGTTGTGAATCCGGATGCAGATTCAAAAAAAGCGTCAATAAATGTAGAGATATGACCACTGATAAGATATGGTAATGAACCCATAACAGAAAAGACCAGCCATGATAATGTAACAGCAACGTAACCGTCACGGTTACTTATTTTTGATGTCTTTTCATGCCATGTTATTATTCTTAATACTAAAAACAAAAGAAATGTGTAAACAGCAGAAAGAAGAAGAGGATAAACCGGCTCCTTATAGATTACAGCTACCGGAAGACAAATCAGGAATGAGATTGTTTCAACCAGGAGTATTGTACTTATGATCCTGAGAATAATCAGAGGATTAATCAACTTCATGCCATTCTCATCAGAAAAGTAAGGCTGTAAAGATAATCAGAAATGATATGGTGGTTAACAGATTTTTTAATATTATATTTGAAACACAGAGAGTAATGATTGTTAATTAATATAGTATATGCTTTTATATAGCTAAAAATAAGAATTATATATGGGGAAAGTAATGGTTATAGGAGCAGGGGGCGTTGGAACCGTTGTTGTTCATAAAATGGCTTCCCTGCCTGATGTTTTCAGTGAAATTGTGCTTGCCAGCAGGACAAAATCAAAATGTGATACCATAGCTGCAAAGATCGGAGGAAACCGGATTCAGACAGCTCAGGTTGATGCTGATAATGTCCCTGAACTTGTTAACCTGATTAAATCATTTGATCCTGATATTGTTGTAAATGTTGCACTGCCATACCAGGATCTTCATATTATGGATGCATGTCTCGAAACCGGAGTGGCATACCTCGATACAGCTAATTATGAACCTCTCGATGAGGCTAAGTTTGAGTACGGCTGGCAATGGGCTTATAACGACAGGTACAGGGATGCAGGACTGACAGCAATACTTGGATGTGGTTTTGATCCGGGGGTTACATCAATATTTACAGCATATGCAGCAAAACACCACTTTGATGAGATCCATTACCTTGATATTGTTGACTGTAATGCGGGTGATCACGGGAAGCCATTTGCTACAAATTTTAACCCCGAAATAAATATACGTGAAGTTACTCAGAAAGGTAAGTACTGGGAGGATGGAGAATGGAAGTATACAAAACCCCATGAGATTCATAAACCTTTGAATTACCCTGAGATAGGTCCAAAAGAGTCATACCTTATTTATCATGAGGAACTTGAATCCCTGGTTAAGAATTTCCCGACTCTTATAAGGGCAAGATTCTGGATGACTTTTGGCCAGGAATATCTTACCCATCTGCGTGTAATTCAGAATATCGGTATGGCCGGTATTGAACCTGTTATGTTTGACGGAAGGGAAATTGTGCCCATAAGATTTCTTAAAGCAGTACTTCCTGATCCGGGTAATCTTGGTGAAAATTACACGGGATGGACATCGATAGGATGCCGCATAAGGGGAATTAAGGACGGGAAGGAAAAGACATACTATATTTTTAACAATTGCAGCCATGAGGCAGCATACAAGGAGACAGGAGCACAGGCAGTAAGTTATACAACCGGAGTACCTGCTGCAACAGGAGCAATGATGTATCTTAAAGGTATCTGGAAGAAACCGGGTGTTTTTAATGTTGAAGAGTTTGACCCGGATCCATTTTTGGAACAACTTAATCTGCTTGGATTACCATGGGTGGAACTGTATGATGTTGATCTGGAACTATAAGAATCTTACCACAGAGAACACAGATTGACACGGAGGAAACCTGAATAATGATCAGTGTATATCCGTGAAATCTGTGGTGATAAATGTAATATTTAGCCCAATATTAATGTCTGTAAATTACTCAATAATACCTTCTCCATCCTATGTAATCGATGAAGACAGATTCCGCAGGAATCTTGCTTTGATCCGTCATGTCGCTGATGCCTCAGGAGCAGAGATCATCCTGGCATTCAAAGGCTTTGCCATGTGGGGCGTGTTTAATATTGTAAAAGAATATGTTATAGGTGCTGCTGCAAGTTCACTACATGAGGCAACACTATGTTTTGAGGAAATCGGCTCACCAGCCCATACATATTCCCCTGTTTACCGGCAGGATGAGTTCGAATCGATATTGAAATATAGTTCTCATATCACCTTTAATTCACTCAGCCAGCTTAATAAGTATTCGAATATGCTAAGAAAATATTCGAAAAAAATATCACCCGGATTACGAATCAATCCTGAATTCTCAGAGGTAAGCCTTGGTATTTACAATCCTTGTTCCCCGGGATCAAGATTGGGTATTACTGCAGAAACCCTGGAAAAAGGATTACCAAAAGAGGTAGAAGGATTCCATTTTCATGTTCTTTTTGAATCTGATTCCTATGCACTGGGAAAAGTGCTTGAAGTTGTTGAGAAAAAGTTCAGCAAATTTTTTTCTACATTAAAATGGATAAATATGGGTGGCGGTCATCTGATTACAGGGAAAAACTACGATACAGAACATTTGATAGCATTATTGAAAGATTTCAGGCACAGAACGGGATTACATGTTATTCTTGAACCGGGGAGCGCTTTTGCCTGGGAAACAGGAGAACTGGTTGCTAAAGTTGAAGATATTGTTATTAACCAGGGTATTAAGACTGCAATTCTTAATGTTTCCTTTACTGCTCACATGCCTGATTGTCTCGAAATGCCCTATAAGCCAAAAATACTTGGCGGGTCAGATCCGGTCCACGGAAAACCAACATACCGTTTAGGTGGAAATTCCTGCCTGTCTGGCGATTTCATAGGCGACTGGTCATTTGACAGAGAATTGAAACCTGGCGACAGAATCATATTTCTCGATATGATCCATTATACCATGGTAAAAACGACAACGTTTAATGGAGTTCGCCATCCTTCAATCGGCATGTGGACCCGGAATGGTAAATTCAAACTTTTGAGGGAGTTTGGATATGAGGATTATAAAAACAAGCTCTCCTGAAAGCGATTTTATCAAAATTTTATCAAGCTTAACAATATTTAATTCAGTCTTTGTCAAAAAAACTTGATTCTTATTACCATTTAAGATATATTGCTTTTGACAGATCAT
>CAZDOM010000112.1:0-9641 GCA_964507015.1 uncultured Rikenellaceae bacterium
AAACTGGAGAGGTAAGGAGGAACAGGTTGACGATATTACTGTTGTAGGGTTGAAACTTTAGTTTGGCAGTAGGAACAGGAGTCGGAAGATGGAAACTTCGGTCTTTGGACTTCGGACTTAATAGTAACAAAATTCTTTAATACAGAAAATAAAGACTGCAATGACACATAAGAATCTGTTAAGAATCCTTTTTGTTGAGGACCTCCTCCCTGATGTCGAACTGGCGGTTCTGGAACTTCGGAAGGAGAAAATAAGGTTTGAGCATATCACGGCTTGCACCCGGGCGGAGCTCATCAAAGCACTTAAAGAGTACAAGCCCGACCTCGTGATTTCTGATTATACGATGCCCTCATTTAATGGTTTGCAGGCTCTTAAGGAAGTAAAAGAGTACGATCCTGATATTCCGTTCATTCTTTATACAGGGACAATTGGTGAAGAGACTGCTGTGGAATGTATAAAAGCCGGGGCAACAGACTATATTATAAAGGAACACAGGATCCGATTGCCTTTTGCAGTAAAAGAGGCCCTTGAAAAGAACAGGATACAGATTGAAAAAAGGGCTGCCGACCTTTTATTGAAGGAAAACGAAGAGAAACTGCAAAGTATTTTCAGGGCAGCACCTATTGGGATAGGACTTGTAGTTAACCGTGTCTTTATGGAAGTAAATGACACTTTCTGTACAATGACAGGCTTTCCCCGTAAGGAACTTATAGGTAAAAACGCTGTAATGGTTTATGCGACAAATGAAGAATATGAAAGTGTAGGGATTGATAAATATAGGCAGATTGCAGAAAAAGGTATAGGATCAGTGGAGACACGTTTTAAATGTAAAGATGGTAGAATTATAAACATACTTTTAAGTTCGGTTCCTCTTGATAAAGATAACCTTAAGAAAGGAGTGACCTTTGTCACAATGGACATTACTGAGAGAGTACAGTCTGAGAAAGCTTTAAAGGATAGTCAGCAAGTATTTCAGACTCTGGCCCAGGTTTCACCGGTCGGTATTTTCAGGACTGATCCTGATGGCAATACCACCTACGTAAATCCCAGATACTTAGAACTGACAGGTTTATCGCCTGATGAAGTCATGGGTGGGGGTTGGCTCAATGCAGTTCATCCCGAAGACAGAAACAAACTTAAAGAAATCTGGTCCTTAGATTTTAAATCTCAAAAAATATCCAACGCTGAATACCGTTTTCTAAGACCTGACGGGAGTATAATCTGGGTTATAGGTGCAGCTGTTCCGGAATTGATAGGTAATGAAGTAACCGGATATATTGGTACTATTACTGACATAACCGAAGGCAAACGCACGGAAAAAGCATTGGTTGAGAGCGAGACAAAATACCGGCAACTGGTAACACAAAGTCCTGATGGAATTTTCGTTATTGATTTGTCCGGAAAATTCTTATCAGTTAACAAGGCTATTTGTGATAATCTCAAATACACCGAAGAAGAACTTCTTTCAAAAAACATGTTGGATATTGTGTCTGAAAAATATCATTCTCTTCATAAACAGAGATTAGTGGCTATCCTGAATGGAGAAAGCTTAAATACATATGCAGAATATGAGATAACAGGAAAAGATGGAATTGCACATTTCGTGGAAATAATATCAGTACCATATTATAAGGGAAAAGAAATAGTCGGATTTCAGGGTATTGCAAGAGATATCACTGAACGCAAGCTTGTGGATGAGGAACTGAAAAAGAACCAGACCCAGCTTATAAATGCACACATGATAGCAAAGCTTGGATCATGGGAATATGATGTGGAAAATGATCTCTTCATTTTCAATGATCTGTTTTATACAATTTTCCGGACTACAGCTGAACAGGTCGGTGGATATACTATGAGGTCTGAAGATTATTCAAGACGCTTTGTCCACCCGGAAGATATAGCTATAGTTGGTGCAGAAATAAAAAAGGCCATTGAAACTGATGATCCGGATTTTAACGTACAGTTGGAGCATCGTATAATTTACGCTGACGGTGAGCCAGGTTATATTACTGTCCGGTTTTTCGTCGTAAAAGATAAAATGGGAAAAACTGTAAGAACATTTGGAGTCAACCAGGACATCACTGAACGCAAGAAGGCAGAAGAAGCTATTCGGGAAAGCGAAGAAAAATACCGCAGGATTTTTGAGAATGTACAGGATATGTTCTATGAGGCATCAATCGAAGGAGTGATGCTTGAGGTCAGTCCTTCAGTTGAACTTATATCGAAAGGTCAGTACAAGAGGGAAGATGTGATCGGGAAGTCACTATTTGATTTTATTAATGATCCGGAGGAAGGTGAGGGACTGATGAATGTTTTACTGGAACAAGGATTTGTCTCGGATTTAGAAGTAATTCTCAAAAACCGCGATGGTTCGACTATTCCCTGTTCTGCTTCATCAAGGATCTGTTTCAATGCTCAGGGAGCTCCCGAAAAAATAATCGGGAGCATGCGCGACATTACTGACCGTAAGAATGCTTCTGATGCCCTTATATATGCAAAAGAGAAAGCAGAAGCCAGCGACAGACTTAAAACTACATTTCTGAACAATATCTCACATGAGGTTCGCACTCCTCTGAACGGCATCCTGGGATTTGCTGAAATAATGTCTCAGACTGACCTGTCTGAAGAAGAAAAAAAAATGTCCCTTTCAATGCTTTTTGAAAGCAGCGACCGCCTGTTGAATACCATAACTAACTATATGGATATTTCACTAATCACATCGGGTACTATGGTTGTTAATAAAAAAGATTTTATGCCTGAAAAGATTATGAGAGATCTTTTAAAGAATTATCTGTCAGAATGTTCAGGCAGGAAATTTGAATTATTATTGAAATTACCAGAACATTCCGACGAATTATCAATCAACTCAGATCCTGAGATTTTAAGTAAAGTAGTGTCTCATCTGCTGAGTAACGCAATAAAGTTTACTGAGGAGGGGAGTATTCAATACGGGTATTCAATCGGGAAAAATGAACTTGAGTTTTTTGTGAAAGATACCGGTATTGGAATAGGTAAAGAATCATTGAAAGATGTGTTTGAGAAATTTATCAAAGAAGATCACGGACCTATTAAGATTACCGAAGGAAGCGGCCTTGGACTGTCTATTTCAAAGGGACTGGTTGAACTTCTTGGAGGAAAGATAAGGGTAGAGTCAGAAAAGGGAAAAGGATCAGGTTTCTATTTCACAATACCAGTCGAAAAAGGAATAGAGAACCATATAATAATTCCAACTGCAGGTAAACAAACAACGAATATGGAAACCAATTACATTCTTGTTGCAGAAGATGACGAAGTAAACTTCTTTTATCTTAAAGCTCTGCTAAAACACAATACATCATCAGAGATTATTCACGCATCAAATGGCAAAGAGGCATTGGAAAAATATCTTCAAAATCCTGGTATAAGTCTGATATTGATGGATATAAAGATGCCTGTAATGGATGGTCTTGAAGCCACACGACAGATTAAGGCCATTAACCGCAATGTTCCGATTATAGCAATAACGGCATATGCTATGGCTGGTGATAAAAACATGATTACAGAGGCAGGATGTGATTATTATCTTGTTAAACCCATAAATAAAAAATTACTTCTGGATAAAATGGCAGAATACATTGTTCTGTAAAAAAGACCCCGCCGGAGCGGGGTCCAAGAATGATCATAATGATTACTTCTTATATTGAGCCAGATAATCAATTACCTGGCTGTAAACATTATCAGCAGTGAATCCAAATTTCTCATCAAGTACTTTGTATGGAGCTGAATAACCGAAGCTTGTAACTCCCCATATCCTGCCTTTTGGACCGACTAAACCCTGTAATGTAACAGGTAATCCGGCAGTTAATCCGAATACCGGGACATCATCAGGGATAATTGACTTTCTGTATCCTTCAGGCTGGTCTCTGAAGAGTCCTTCGGATGGTGCAGAGACAATCCTTACCTTGATATTTTCATGTGTAAGAAGGGCTGCTCCTTCCACAAGTGTAGACACCTCGGATCCGCTTGCTACAAGTATGATATCGGGCTCGCCGTTACTATCCTGTATAATATAGGCCCCGTTGCGTGCCTGCAGGGCATCATCATATCTCTCATTTATGCCGGAAGGAAGATCTTTGATATTTTGCCGTGACAGGATAAGAGCTGTCGGGGTATTCTTATTTTCGAGCGCCATCTGCCAGGCGACTGTTGTTTCGGCTGCATCAGCAGGCCGGAGTACAAGCATGCTGTTTTCCCCATGGTGGTTTTTAAGATGCTCCATAAGTCTTATCTGTGCTTCCTGTTCAACAGGCTGGTGCGTAGGACCATCTTCTCCAACACGGAATGCATCATGTGTCCATATATATTTTACAGGCAGACCCATGAGGCAGGCCAGCCGTAAAGCCGGTTTCATGTAATCGGAGAAAACAAAGAATGTTCCGCATGCCGGAATTACACCTCCGTGAAGAGCCATGCCATTCATGATGGCTGCCATTGTCAGTTCTGCAACTCCGGCCTGCAGAAAGGAACCGGTAAAATCTCCTTTTGTAAAAGGTTTTGTATTTTTGAGAAAACCATCAGTTTTATCAGAGTTGGACAGGTCGGCAGAAGCGACGATCATATTTTCTATCTTCAGTGAAAGGCTGCCAAGCACAGCTGATGATGCTGCCCTGGTAGCTATGTTCTCTTTCTGCCGGATGGCTTTAAAGTCGATTTCAGGAATCATGCCTGAATAGAAAAGATGAAGCTTTTGATCAAGGAAGGTATTTTCAGCTGCCCATTCTGCTTTCCTGTTTTTCCATTCAGCAGCCTGCCTGCGTTTTGTATCCAGAATTTTACTGTAATATTCCTTCACCTCATCGAAAATCCTGAAAGGATCAGAAATATCACCTCCAAGATTTTTTAGTGATTTTTCATATGATCCACCAGCTTCACTAACAGGCATACCATGTGTTGAGGTCTTCCGTTCAAAGCTTTTTCCATCACTGTCAACAAGTCCTTTGCCCATTATTGTTTTACCGATGATTAAAAAAGGTTTATCGGTCGATTTACCGGCCTTAGTCAAAGCTTCCCTGATCTGATCATGATTATTTCCTTCAATTGTTATTACATCCCATCCCCATGACCTGTACTTCATCGCAGTATCTTCAGATGTAACCACCTTTGTTTCAGTGGAGAGTTGTATATCATTCGAATCATAAAACATAATCAGGTTGTTAAGTCCCAGATAACCTGCAATACGTCCTGCTCCCTGTGATATCTCTTCCTGTATACCTCCGTCTGAAATGAACGTATATGTTTTATGTGTGAATAGTTCTCCAAACCTGGATGCAAGAAATCTCTCTGCTATAGCTGAACCGACTGCCATTACATGACCTTGTCCCAGAGGACCGGATGTATTTTCAATACCTCTTGCAATATCAAGTTCAGGATGTCCCGGGGTAGGACTTCCCCACTGGCGGAATTGTTTAAGATCGTCAATGCTGAAATGTTCTGTTAAGGTCAATATCGAATAAAGCATCGGTGACATGTGTCCCGGATCCAGGAAAAACCTGTCTCGATTGATCCATTTTGGATCTGCCGGATCAAATTTAAGGAATTCGGAGAAGAGGATATGTATAAAATCAGCACCTCCCATTGCTCCACCGGGATGACCCGATTTTGCCCTTTCAACCATCGACATCGCCAGGATACGTATATTATCTGCTGCCAGTTTGTTTATATCAATGCTCATAAAATCTTATTAGTGTTTATTTGAAAAAACAAAAATAAAAAAATAAACCGCAAAATATGTTATTGGTGTTTCTGTATTGGGTTTCAACCTCCCTGAAGGGGGGCAGGGGGCAGGGGGGTAAAAAACAGGGATGTTGTATGCAACGTCCCTGCAAAAAAATCTAACCGGTATAGAATATATGTCAGAGGTATTTTCTGTCCTCCTCCGGTACTTCAAAATATTTGTCGTAGATTTTTACATCGTGACCTGATTTCTGTTCAACCTTACTGTCTCTGATCTTATATGTACACTCTTCACCTGCAATTCCTGAGAAGTAAATATTGAATTCCTTTCCCTCCTCATCTTTCATAAGAATCCTTACAAGGTGAAGGTACTTCATGCTGTTAAGCTGAGCACCACAGATCGGACAGTTATAAATATATTCCTCCCCTTCTTTAATTTTAAATGATGGATGAGTGGTTGAAGTATAGTTTCCCAGCTCAGGGTCAAGGTAGACCAGTCCCTTCTGTGCGCGGTCATGAATATTTGTAGCAGAAAGGACAATTGAAGCTTTTACGTTAAGATGTCCTTTGCATACTTTACAAAGATATTCTGCAGCCATAATTAGCTCCTCCTATAAGTTTATTTGATTAATAATTTTATCCGCAATATTTCTTACAAGATACGAAATATTTTCACCGAACCCGATATTTTCAGGTTGAATCCCGAGAATATATACCGGCATTTTAAAGAAATCAGATAGCTTTTTTAGTGAAATGTTATGAGTATTAAAAGTTAAATCCTGTATCTGATTTAATTTTAATAATTTATATGTACCAGGTCCGGATCCCAGCTCCATACAATCGAGTAATACCAGCAGGTCAGGTTTAAGGGTATTAATCTTACCGATATAATTCTCTATGCCTGTTTCAACAGTAAGAGACGATATATAATTCCTGTTGGAAATCCGGTTGCTTATATAAACACCCACCCCGTCGTCACGTTTCAGGAGATTTCCAACACCAACAAAGAGAATTTTTTTATCCTTCTGTAACAGAAGTTGATCCAGGTCTTTAAGCACTTTGTTATAAGTATTTTACGAGAATTTGTCTCAAGCAGTTGGGGCATATGATGTTAAACATATCTTTTCTTTTGAGATCATCCCTTATCTCAATATCCACATTTTGTTCATCAGCCAGTTTTAACTTCTGGTTTAGAATATTCAGGTTAAGAATAGATGAAAATGCCCTGGGGCCCAGTTTCCTGTGCATGAAATGCAGATGCTCTTTTGTTGTTATCACGGCTCCACAGCTTTCACATATTATAAGTTCCTTTTCCTGGTACTCAACATTGTTTTGCCGGTCGAACACTGCAATGTCATATATCTTATCAGATAATTTAACACCTTTCCCTGTAATACAATGTAACTGGCATTGACCACAAAAGATACATTTCCCATAATCTCTTTTTATAATCCTTATACCTTTTTCTTTATCATCGGTAACAGTTATTGCATAAGGAGGACATACATTTGCACAGGTTTCGCATCCCACACAATTGTCATCGTCTACGACAGGTTTTCCCCTGAAATTTTCAAAAGGGACATGCGGTTTTGCAGGGAATTTAGATGTGTATGCCGGTGTAACAAGTGATATAACAGCCTCTCTGAGCTCTCTTATCTTGGGATATTTCATTTTACAACCTCCTTATAATCATCTTTTACAGTTTTATCATAAAGTTTAGTGCCAAAATGATAGGCACCCCTTATGAGAGCATGTGCTGCAACAGTTGAGCTGAAAAACAGTATCGGGATAGCAATAAGAGCTTTGAATCCTGCATCGTTGAATCCATAGTGGAAGATAACCGCCAGGAGAATGCTGCAACAACCCAGAGTCACACATTTTGTGGCCGACTGGAGCCTGTTATAAACATCCGGCAGACGTATTAAGCCAATACATCCGAAAGCATTGAATAATACACCTATACATATAAATATAATTGTAATCATATTACTCATTTAGTTTTTTCCCGCTAAGATATTTTGCAAGTGTCAGTGTCCCGATAAAGCTCAGGATGACCCATGCTATTCCAATATCGAGTATGAATGATTTCTCAGTTTGTATTGATATGACAGCACATATACCCACTACCAGAATACCAAAGATATCGATTCCAACCATTCTGTCAGGAATAGTGGGACCACGAATAATTCTGTAGAGGCAGACAGCACTTAGCCCTATCTGGATATAAAGCAATATTGAAAGAAAACCAGTCATTCCGCAAATCTTTTAATGTATTTTTCAAATTTACCTGTTATCCTGTCCGTGTATACCGCAGGATCTTCCGAACTCACATAGATCCAGTGCACGTAAAAGTCATCATCAATGATATCGACGGTTATTGTACCCGGTGTCATAGTTATGGAATTTGCCAGGAGTGTTTTGGCGAACCCCGATCTTAATGATGTTTTTACTTTAACAATTCCTGGTTTTATTGGCATTGCCGGGTGGAGCACCCTGTAAGCAACATCGAAATTAGCTTTAATACATTCCCAGATGAAAATGACCAGGTAAACCAGAAACCAGAAATAACGTTGGGGCTGTAAAAATTTATATACTGTATGGAAATAATATTTTGCAAAGATTGCCGAGCATAGAGCAGCTGCAACAGAGCCAACTATAATATTTGGGACAGTGAAGCTGAATGTTATCAGAAGCCAGAAGATCAGCGATAATATAAATACTGCAACATATCTCATATTAAATGCCGGTTATTAGTGAAGAATACTTTGAAGGATCCATTAGTATATCGGTGGCCGGTGAGAGGATCATCTCCCTGATTCCGGGGAAAGCCAGTACGCTAAGAAGCAGGCAAACAATACTAAGTACGATCATACTGAAGAGCATCGGAAACGGTACTTCCTTGATTTTTAATTTATTTTCTGAATCACTCTTATTGAAAAAAGCGTACCGCTGGAACTTCATAAATGAAGCCAGGGTAATAATACTTACAATTACGGCCAGAAGGGCAAGAAAATAGAATTTTGCAAGTATTGCTGCAACAATAATTATCAGTTTACTGAAGAATCCATTAAATGGTGGTATGCCGGAGATTGACAATGATGCAACAAACGAGGTCGCTGAGGTTGCAGGCATAGATTTTGATAATCCACCCATTTCCTGTAAGTTACGTGTACCGGCAGCATATTCTATAGCTCCGGCATTCAGGAATAACAATCCTTTAAATGCTGCGTGGTTTATCAGGTGAAAGATACCACCTGCAATTGCCAGGGCCGCAATTTCACTCCTGACTCCCCTTGAGATAAGTATCATCCCGATACCGACTGAAAGAATAACATAACCCATTTGGCTTATACTGTGGTAGGCCAGTAATCTCTTTATATCCCATTGACCAATTGCCAGGAATACACCAACAACCATAGATAATGTTCCCAAAGCAGTTATGAGTATAGCCATACTATGGCTTATTGCAAACATATTAAAGAAGAGCCTTATGATGACGTAAATACCAACTGCCTTTATAAGTACTCCTGACAGCATAGCTGAGATAGGAGAGGGTGCAGATGAATGTGCATCGGGAAGCCATGCATGGAAAGGAATTATCGCAGCTTTAAGTCCGAAGCCGCTTAACAGAAGTATCTGTACCAGGAGATAATAATTTTTGTCATATCCTGTGCTGAAAACATTTCTTATATCCGCAATGTTGAGAGTTTTGGCTTTCCAGTATAAGAATCCAATTCCTATAAGGATAAGAAATGAGGCGAGTCCACCCAATACCTGGTACTTGAACGTTGCCTCCAGCTCATTTTTCTCAACTCCGAATGCAACAAGTGCATATGATGAAATTGCAGATATCTCGAGGAAAACAAAAATATTAAACATATCACCGCTGAGAACCACTCCGTTCATTCCGGCAATCATCAGGCAGAAGA
>CAZDOM010000113.1:0-9467 GCA_964507015.1 uncultured Rikenellaceae bacterium
AAACCCGGTTTAATCCAACCTTATGAATAGCATCAATTATCATATTGATAGCATCATAGGCATGTGCTGCAAATGTAATAGGCTCCTCACCGTATTTTTTGTAAAAATTAGCCTGGAAAGCCTTTAATTTGGGATCATTGCCATCAGGATTATACTGACATGTGGTTATCACATCTTCAGCATATTTACCTGCATATTTGAAGAATTCCGGATTCACCATTCTGTCGGAGCCAAATATCGGCAGGGTCATCCCCAATTCACGGATCTGTCTGACAATCATTCCCGATGTATTGGCATTTCCCCATATCAGGATAGCATCCGGATTTATTCTCTTTATACGTTCAAGCTGTGCTGTAAAAATTGTATCCCTGTCATCAAAACGTTCTTCAATAATAACAGGATGTCCTACACGGACAGCAGCCCGCTGAAAATGCATAGTTCCCACACGGCCGTACCGGCCATTGGTTCTAATCACTGCCACCCTCTTATGATTATTTTTCACATATATATGCTCGACAAGAGCATAGCTGCTTTGGCGGTCATCAGGTACATTCCGTAAAACCCACGGTATGTTTGTTTCAGTGTAAGTCGGGTCAGGATCACCGGGATTGATAACAGTAATTTCACATTTTAATGTAGCCCTTATGGCTACGTGTGAGTTGATATCATCAATTGTACCAATCCAGGCCCATACACCCTCATCGTCCATTTTGACTATTTCATTGGCGGCAGCACCCCAGAGGCCGAAATCATTATGTACCATAAGTTTAAACGGAATTCCATTGTATCCTCCCCTTGCATTGGCTTCCTCAATTGCCAGTTCAGCTCCGTGTAGCATCTGAAGGCCCAGGGGCATTATAATTGATCCTTCCAGGGGGCCCAGAAATCCTATTTTTACTTCCTTGATATTTATCGGTGGTGGTAATTCACGACCTGCACCATAAAATCCTATAGGTTCAAGAAAATGATACTTATAGGCTTTCTGAAACTTATCATAAGCAACCAGTTCATCGGGTATATTGCCATAGTTTTTTGGTAATTCCTGTCCTTTTACCATTTCCATTGGTAAAATAAAAGTCAGTATAATCAATATGGTTTTAAAAGACGATTTCATTTTTCAATATTTAAAATTTATTATCTGAATTTACCTTATTCTTTCTCCCCGGCTTACACCCTTAGAAGTGG
Organism: uncultured Rikenellaceae bacterium; assembly: GCA_964507015.1. GTDB lineage: Bacteria > Bacteroidota > Bacteroidia > Bacteroidales > VadinHA17 > LD21. Next base: position 1,186 of record CAZDOM010000113.1, read on the forward strand.
CAAGCCACAGTACATCATCTTCTGCATCACAGCCAATTACAAAATTATGTGAAAGTCCGGGTGACAACGGGATCTCTTCCAGTACTTTTATTCCTTCCATTATCAGGGCTTTTCCGTTCTTATTGTTTTCATCATTTTTATAAGTAACCCATGTTTCCCCGTTAAAACTGCTTAATCCTTTATCACAGCATATAAATACCACCGGGCCTTCAGCTCTGACAAAATTTATAAAATTACTTATCAGGCCGCTGTCATGGTCAAAATAACCTGTCCAGTTTTTGCCGTCGTAACGACTCATACCGAAATATGTAGCAACCCAGAGTATACTGTCAGCATATGATGTGGCTGTTGTAATATCATGGATAACGCCATCATTGGGCAGAAGGTCGATTTCCATAAAACCATCAGGGTCAATATAGTCCCTGAAATGTTTGGTGCTCATATTATATTCTATTACTCCACCTCCCCAGGCAGCTATCCATACTTTTCCCTCACCTGCTGAACATGCATATGTCCATGGTTCATGCATTGGTGCGTTTTGTTCTGTGAAGATCTCCCAGTCTTTGGTGTAGGTATCATAATGTCCGGCACCGCCGCCAGTTGCTACCCATACCTCTTTCCCGTAGCAGAATACATTGTAAACCAGGTCATTCGGCATTCCGCTATTGAACTGGTTAAAGGTTTCAAATTTACCGCCTGACCACCGGTTCAGTCCACCCAGTGTTCCTATCCAGACATCCCCTGTTACTGCACTTACATCGATAGAGACTATTCCATTATGTGCCAGGCCATCTTCAGTTGTATAATTTGTCCATTTATCATCTTCATAAACTGCTAAACCGTGATGTGTGCCTACAAGAACACGATCACCATCGATACGTATTGTATAGGCTTTATCGTCGGGTAAACCATCCTTTGTTGTGAAGGTCCGCCAGTTTCCGTAGACAGGCATCGTTTTGGCTTGCTTCTTCATTTCGTCTTTCCTTCTAAGCTCCTCAATTGATTCGAGAGTAGGATAATCTGCCGGATTAACCACAGTTTCCACCTTTTTATAGCCTTCGGCAGATTTTTTACTGCCTCTCAGTGTGAGGACAAGAAGGCTTAATACTGCAATAACAATAATTATCACAGAATATAGAATAAATTTATTTTTGAGTATCTTCTTCATGATATTCAATTATTAATGATTTATAACTTTTGCCTGGAGTTTATTATTTTGATTATCAGTATAGTATTCCGGGCCACCTAAGGACCTCAGGTATTCAATCAGTTCATTCAGCTGGATCTTTGTAAAGTCATTTACATAACCATGGTTGTCATCATGGCTGTATATTGTCCATATTTCTTCAAGAGAGAGTGCAAGTCCATGATGCAGATAAGGTGGTGAGGCATAAATATTATTAAGATGTGGTGTATCAAACAACATGGAATCGTCACTTGCAAGAAGTGTTCCGGCGTCTTCGAAATGTCTGTTAGTAAAATAGGGGGGAGGATGACATGTTATACAACGGCCTTTTTCAGGAATTTCTTTTCCATAATTATCATGTGTACGTTCAAATATTTCTTTTCCCCGTAACTGCATTTCAGTTAACTCACCTGTAGGATTATAAAGGAGGTTGGGAGGATATGGTATGCCTGTTACAATATACGCAACAAGGGCATCAAGGTCCTTATAATCAAAAGGTTCTGTCCTCGTTAGTACTGTGGAAAACCGCATTCCGTCCTGTTTGTAAATCGTCTGGTTTTTACCGTTCCATTTAAAAGGAGCTGTTTCACCTATATCACGTAGCGACTGTGTATTTGCGAGGTTACGTCCCATGTCCTTTGAAGCCATATTATAAACAAGGCCATCTTCATGAGCATCGGGGTGGCATGTATAGCATGCATATTGTGTCTGGAATGTGCCACCGGCATTATTCAGTATCCTTCTTCCGCGACGGGCCACAGTAATTCTCTTTGGTCCGCCAAGATCTATTGTATTTGTTGTTTCAAGTGTTTCAGTGCTGATAACTGCAATCCTGTCTTCAAGATGTTCAGCAACATATAGCAATTTTCCATCGGGTGATAATACCATACCCTTGGGATTTGCTCCTGTGGTTATACGCTTTATCACATAATGGCTGCTTGTACCAAGATGGTTTGAATAGTAAGCAAGTTTTTCACAGGATGATTCTTCAATTAAAGCCCTGACAGAATCGAGGTCAATGACGGAAATCTGGTTCACTCCCCCATGTGATATGAAAGCACGTTTCCCGTCGGGTGTTATAATAATTCCGAAAGGATCAGCATAATATTTATTTGGTTCATCCAAAAGTAACTGGAAGATTTTTCCATCGGGTTTCTGTTCAATGATACCAAATCCGTTGGTCATCATAAAGCCTCTCTCTACCTGGATTGATGGAATAAGGTTCTTTGGTCTTATCAATGGTGTTAATGCAAGGTCGCCCTCAGGTGTAAAGGCAATGTTTTCCATCATATAGGCTGATTCCATATCCTTACGTTCCGTAACCTTACGGGTTTTTTCGTCAATGACAGTGAGTTCACATACTACAGGATCACCATATGGAACAAGAAGTGCACGACGACTTGTTATTAATAATTTGCTTTTGTCGGGTGACATTTTTATTCCGGTAGGATTGTTACCTGCTGTGAGTCTTTTACTCTCTTTTCCGGATTGGAGTTCAATGACAGATATATCGTTTGTATATGAATTTACACTATATAAGAACTTTTCATCGGCACTCAGTGCCATTCCTGCAGGGCCGCTACCTGTTTTAAGTGTATCAATTACACTTAATGTTTCAAGATCGATAACTGAAATATTATCAGCCCATTGATTACTCACATAGGCTTTTTTACCTTCATTATCAACTATTACACTATGGGGATGGTATCCTACTTCAATTATCTTTACTACTTTTCCGGTTACTGTGTTAACAATAATCAGGGTATTATTCTCTTCAGCAACCACATACAATCTTTTTCCGTCAGGAGCCAGCGCAAGGTTGAATGGTGAATAATAGTCGGCGTTGATAAGCTTTGAAACCAGACCTGTTTTCTGAGTTGAGAGGTGGCACGAAAAGCAGTTCAGTGGATGATCATCCACTGCTGTCTGATAATTAACATGTTTTCTGGCCCACCGGAAAAAGGGCGGTAATATGGTCACACACAGAATGACAAGAATCCCGGCAGTTATTAACAGTCTTTTATAAACCTTTTTCATTTTCATTCCAGTTCTACTTCTTTTTCTACAATTTCATCAATATGAGTTGGTATTATTTCAGGGTCTTTTTTTACAGCCAGAGGAATACTATTTTGTGGTACCAGTTCCGGGTCCTCATGGCAGCCTACACATCCGCGCCTTTCATTGGGGCGAAGCCATAACCATGAACAAGGTCCGTTTATAACATTTCCCTTCTTGTCCAGTGTTCTGATCCTGAAAGGTTTATCGGCAAGGATCTTCAGGTAAAATGAACCATCTTTTGCGACAGGAACTATTCCATAAGAAGTATCGGTTCCAAGTACCTCAATTCTTGATGCTTTTAGCTTACTATTATTATCAATGGTTGATTCATATCCCGTCATATTTATATCCTGGCAAAGTAAAAGTCCTGTCTTAACCATCAGGTCCACTTCGCTCGGCAATTTTTTAGGTCGTTCATATTTTTCTGCAGCAATAACATCCAGGACACTGAATTCACTGTTTTCATAGACAATTTTAACAAGTGCTTTTGCTTCATTATCGAATTCATAAATTGCATAATGACCGGAGCCGGATTCACAGTAAGAAACCAGCATTATTCCTGATTGCAGAGGGAGTACAGAATTAAATGTACCGTTGATTCCTTCTGAAAGCACCTGCCTGGTGTGCAATGGCCTGTTATAGCTTATTGATACCAGATTTCCACCATTAACATCGCTGTTATCAGATTCAATAAACAGGATTTTACCATCTGCTGTTTCTCTGGGGCGGCTAATCAGTATATTTCCTTCAGCAGTCATGTAGAACATATCAGCTTTTGTACCATCGGGGCGCATAACCATAAGCATGGGATTTTTTGTTCCGGGGAATAACTGGCGGCTTACAGTTAACAAACGGCCATCCTTGAGAACAGCTGTGGCGAATGTGGCAAGCGGGCCAAAGGTAATCTGATGCAGGGTCGAGCCGCTTATATTACAAGTAAAAAGACAATCAGCTTCTTTTACCGTGTCATTGACAGTATGCCTGGTAAATGCCATATATCCTTTGGGTAGATAAACCGGATCAGCACAATTGTATTCTGAGGAGATTATTTTTTTGTATTTACGGTTTTTCAGGTTCATTTCCCATATCTGCCACCTATCACCCTCTTCTTTTTGTGCTGTAAAAAGCATATTTAAACCATCATACGATATTTCAGGGAAACAGGCAGAATAGAAATCGGATGTCAGGACTCTTATGGAAGAGGGTTTATCCGGATCAATTTCGACTATCTGTGCTCCGGGTACATAACGCCAGTTTTCACCTGTAATAGAATTCTGATTATCAATATTTACGGCTACCTGTGTAACGATTAGTTTTCCATTTCCCTGATTCTGCTTACATGATACAACAAATATGCAGGCAAAGCCAAATACAAGTATAATAGATAGTATGATTATTCTTTTGAGGTTCATTCCTGGTTAAGAGTTCTTAAGGTTCTGTAATTTCAACTATCTGGTTTGCCTTTATATTTTCTAACTGTTGTACTTTCCCTGAAGGCCAGATAATTTCTATATTTTCAATATTTTCATTTTTCCCGAGGCCAAAATGTATTCTTGGGTCATTCTGGGAAAGATAGCCGGTAGTACTTTTTTTCTGTGCTATTTGTTCAACACCATTTGAGCTGATTTTTATTCTGGCTCCAATTCCGTCCCTGTTGCTTGTTGTTCCTGTTAACCTGATCGTCAGCCAGTTATTCTGGTTCCCCTTGTTATTGCGCAGGAATCTGCACTGATCGTCAAGATTTGCAATAAGGACATCCATATCGCCGTCGTTATCATAGTCTCCGACACATGTTCCGCGACCAACATATTCCTGGCTGAAATATTTACCACGTTCAAGTGAAATGTCAACAAATTTTTCATTACCTGTGTTTTCGAGTAACTGGTCCTCATGACCATACAGATGCTTAAGCTCACCGTTAGTTTTGAATATATCCACGTCGCCATCGTTATCATAATCCATAAAAGTTGATGACCATCCAACGAACTGCGCACATACTGTAGAGAGACCGGAGACAAAAGATATATCACTGAAAACACCGCCACCTTCATTTTTATATAAAGAGCAGTATGTATCATCTGATGCGAACATATCTATCAGGCAATCGTTGTTGAAATCGGCAAAATCCATTGACATACTGACAGTTGCTTCACCTCCCTGGCTGAAGGCGGTTCCTGTCATTGTTCCGACATCTGTAAATCCTTTTCCCCCGTCATTATGAAACAGATAGTTCAGAGTATGATCATTGGCTACATAAATATCGACATAACCATCCTGGTCATAATCTGCTGCACCAACACCCATAGCCCTGCCATCAATATCAACTATACCCATTGCATCAGTGACATTCTCGAAAGTGCCATCCCCGTTATTATGGTAGAGTACATCCTTCTGGCTGTCATAGGCCATTGGAGCAGGGAATCCGTCGGGAGCATAGTAGTAATCATAATCCGGATCATAATTAAGATAGTTGCCAACATAAAGATCAAGAAAACCGTCAATGTCATAATCGAGCCATACTGCACCAACACTTAAATGATCATCTCCTGCAACACCAGCTTTTTCGGTTACATTTTTAAAAGAACCGTTACCTTCGTTCATTAACAGTACATTAAGCCCGTAATTGCTTATATACAGATCTGGGTAACCGTCATTATTGTAATCACCGACTGTGACACCCATTGAGTACCAGGGACCTCCCACACGGGCTTTCCTGGTAACATCCTCGAAAGTGCCATCACCGCGGTTACGGTATAACTTATTATGAGGCAAATCATCAGGTTTTGTCCCGTTACTGAGACCTTCAGTCCAGGTCCCGCTTGTAAGATAGGCATCTATATAACCATCCTGATCGTAATCAAGAAATGCAACACCGCCTGCACTTGATTCCACAATATTGTCAAGATGATCATCGCCAATGGAATGTACAAAATCAAGTCCTATTTCAGAACCAATCTCCTGGAAGAATTCGTTATCCGATAGCGGAGCTTTTAATCCGGAATTTTTTGAGGAGGATTTATTTTCTGATCTGCACCCGGCAAGAATCAGCAGCAATAGGAAAAGAAGAAAGGTTAATTGTTGGTTTACTGATGGTAACCGTACCTTTAAATGTGAGAGATTTTGATTTCTTCCCATGGGATAGTCAGTTATTAGTTCAATCAATGTTATCATCAAATAGTCTTAAACAAAAAGTGATTTTTTCAAATCACTTAATCCTTTTCTCAGTCTTGTTATATGAAAGACAGGTTTTGTCCTGTTTTTCATATTTCAAAGTTCAACCTGAGTGTTTATAAAAATTGACTATGCAAACTAACCGACACAATAATATAATTCAGCTATTAAAGCCAAATTAAAATAAGATTAAAAAACGATTAAATATTTAATTTGAGTGTTAAATAATACGGAAATTGCGAATATAAGCCAATTTTCTTTAATTAATTCTCTTTATCAAGGTTAAGATTCCTCGCTGGCGCCTTCATCTGTGGATATGGCAGTCAAAGCCTATGGTACGACATAATGTAATAAGTAGAATATCAGGCAGTTGAACGAGGGATCTCCCTCCCTTTCAACTGAACAATTTCATGGCGTGTGTCATCCCGAGCGCCAGCGAGGGATCCCTTAGTTTTTAATCTGCTTATTCTTAGACAATGTCACAACCGAACGGAGCCGAAGCCAAGAGCAAATTGACGGGGCAGCGACATGAGAAATCTCCTGATACTAAATTGCCAACGGTAATTTAATAATTACTTCTGTTCCCTTTCCTTTTGAGGATTTGATTTCAATTGTTCCGTTATGGTTGTTAATTATCTGGTTGACAAGAGGAAGGCCAATACCACTTCCTGTTACAGACTGTACATTTGAACCCCTGTAAAATGGTTCAAAGATTTTTTGTAAATCCTCTTTTGAAATTCCGATTCCATTGTCTTTGAATACCGTTTCAATCCATTTCCCTGAAGGTTGCAGGGTAATTCTGACTCTTTTGTCTGTTGAATATTTACAGGCATTGTCGATGATATTTGTGAATGCGATCTTTATCAGTGATTCATCACCTGCAACCTGCATCTGTTCAGTATCGGTAAGAGATCCGTCGATAGAAATATCGACATGATAATCTTTCTTAAATTTTTTCATCTCTTCCTGTGCCTGCCAAAGAATCTCATCTATCCTCACTTTTTTATGGAAATTGACCGGTCCCTCCGCGCTTGTCCGGGCGATCAGCAGCAGCCTGTTTGAGAGTTCAATCATGGATTTAATATCATCGAGTACTGAAGCAAGGGCAACTTTATATTCATCGGTAGAACGTTCCTTCATTACCAGCACTTCCAGTTGTCCGTTTATTGATGTAAGCGGAGTTCGCAGCTCATGCGAGGCATTGGCAATGAAATCTTTTTGCATTGAGAATGATTTTTCCAGGCGTTCCAGCATCCTGTTGAATGTTTTTGCTAAATGGCCTATTTCATCTGTACCATTACCTTCAGGGACCCTCAGGTTAAGGCTGGTTATTGAAATATCCTCTACCTGTTTAATTACCTCTGAGATAGGTTTAAGTGCACGTCCGGAGTAGATCCAGCCTGCAAGGAAGAAGAGGATGAGACTTACAATAAATGCGATAATAATTATAAGTCTAAGCATTTTCAGTTGAGCCAGACCTCCAGTATCTGTGGCAGCAGCAAATACCACAAAACGATTGTAATCTGTAATATACAGAATAGCCAGAACTTCATGCCTTCCTTCGCTGTATTTGACCCTTTTTCCAAGCCTTACTCGTCCAATAACGTCGAAACGTGGTTCTATTTCCTCATTTTCATCTGATGAATAGATTACTTCGTTCCTGGAATTAATGATTGTTATTATTTCGTTCTGCATCTTGAAAGGATCTTTATTATGAGTTATCTTTACCCTGTCTGCATTGTATCTGTAGGTTTCAGTAAGAAGCTTTGAGATGCTCCATGCCCGGTTAGTAAGGCGCTCATAGAAATTATTCTTCCTGAAAGATGCTGAAAGAAAATATATTGCCAGCAAGGCAATTATCATGATC
>CAZDOM010000114.1:0-9431 GCA_964507015.1 uncultured Rikenellaceae bacterium
GTTGAGCGGAACCGTCTCAGAACAACCGTAAAGAAAATGCAGCATAACTCAACTTTAAAAAAGCCGGCGTTCGGGTCTGTACGTCCTAGTAACCTGGCTTCCTTTATTTGCGCCCGATTACCCTGAAATTAAAAAAGTAATATGCTTTATTCCTTATGATATACACGTCAACTAGTGTTAAATCCATCTTGACTGATTCTACTATACATTTTAGCCCTTTATAGAGTTCGCCAACGTCTGTTATCACTACAACCTCGAAAGGGCAATGTAAACGCTCTAATTGACCCGAATTTCGGTGCATAACAAGTATACTGTCGACTTTGCAGTATTTGAATATCTCTGCTATGTACTTTCTTTTATCATCATCACTCATACATTAATACTCTGATGGTAGTAAGGCAACCTTATCGATTACCCATATCTTTATATAGTCCAGAGGGAAGTCAGAATACTCGATACGCTGTGTTATTATCGCTTTCTTATTTCTGTCCTCCCTGCAGGTTAGTTGCCAGGTCAGATCCTTTTTCAGTTGTTTTAACTCCCATACTTGGAAGTTTACACCCTTAAGGACCTTTTCACACTGGTAACTGAGTATGGCATCAAATAGCCAATTAGCTTTGCATACATCCCTGACGTATTTGCAACCATCTGTTAACAGGATTGGTGATTTGCCAGGGAATAGGTGTTTATGATACTCTGAAGTACCATGAAACTGTTTTATCTCTTTACGTATTGATATCGTTTCCATAATCTGAATAAAAATCTTCTTTATAAAAGAATAGGGAGCATACTATGATGCCCCCTATGTCCACTTAGCACTTACCCGACAACTACCTCTTCGACAGTTACCGGATCTGGAGAATACTGGAATGTGTGTTGCAGAGTTACCTTCTTCTTCGTGTTGGGTATCACAAAATCATAAGGGTCACATTCCTTACGTTCAATAGAACCTGGCAGCGAATTGCCGATGAATAATTTTGCAGCTTCCTCATTAAACGTGCAAGGAATTGATGTCTTCCTGGCAGTCAGATAAGGTTTACCGGTAGTCTTTGACATGACAACCTCAACATCGCCTTGGAGGACCATGACATTAAATTCATCCCCACTGGTGCTGTTTTTTCGTTTTTGAATCTCAGTAATTCTTACCATTTTTTAAGATTTTGGTTAATAATATTATTTACCTGGCACCGGGTATAACCCGTTGCCGTGAGGCCCGGGGGTATTTGATATAAGGTACTCTGCCCGGGCGTTTATATATCCAGGTAGATAGGCTGCAGACTTCTTGTCTTTATGAAAAATATATTAAATGAGTTACGGGGCTCTAACAGAGTCGGAGCCTCTGTGTGCCTACTGATAGATTTTCAGAATAGAATAACAAGATACTTAGTATTTATTAGAGGCTAGCTTCATAAATAAAAAGCTATGGAAATGATAAAAATAATATGTGATTTTATTAAATAACTGTAACTTAATTGATTATCATTCGTATATAGAGAGAGAGATAATCTTCTCTGCTTAAATCATAACAATATTAAAATTTAACAAAATGAATGATAGTTTAGGTACTATGCCTAAAAAGGCATTTACCACTAAAGTATGTATTACATGTCATAAAGAACTACCGATTGACGAGTTTGGTATAAGACGTTACAGATCAAATAAACCTGATGCTCACTGGATTTACAGTAGGTACGGTGAATGTAAAGAATGTACCCGTAAACGTAAAGCCAAATGGAGATTTGAACATCCAAACTATATGAAAGACTGGTATAAAAAACAAAAAATGTTATTAGAAATGAATAGTGTACATATTGGTGTTGTCAAATTTTTTAATGTAGGCCGGCTTTATGGCTTCATTACTGATGAGAACACAGGCAAGGAATACTTTTGCCACAATAATGGTCTAACCTGCCATATTAAAAAAGGGGATAAGGTGACATTTGAACTTACTGATGGTCTTAAGGGCCTAGAAGCTGTAAATGTTACATTGATTAATAATGACCTATTAAAAATACAATGCAATGGGCTCAATAGTAAAAAAGAATAGTACGACCTTTTTAAGGTGTCCTAAAGATGAAGAGCATCCTTTTAACAGATTATCAGCATCACTATATTCTTTGAATGGGTATCAGTTCGCAATAATGGCATATATCCTTTCAAATAATGACAATTGGAATCTGGTGAAATATGAAATTGGTAAAAGACTGGGCTTCCCGGAACGGAAGTTTCTTAAAGCATGGAAGGAGCTTGAAGATATGGGTTATATACAAATTAGAAAAAAGTGGAGTAGTTATCATTATACTATAATTGAAGATCCCGGCTACACAACAGGCACGGGTGCCGACTGTGTGGATCACACAACAGGCAATAGTACAGGTTGTGTATCTGCCACACTAACTACAAATAATAATAACTACTATTATAACAATACAACCGGCACAGATGCCACCTGTTATGAAAATGAGTTTAATGAGCTTCAAGAGTTGTACCCAGCTAGTGTTACTGGACCAAATGGGCAGAAAAATATTTTAAATGCCAATATTGAAGATTGTAAAAAAGAATATATCGAATATTTAATGACACAACAGAAATCTCATGAGGAAATTATCACTTGCCTTCAACGAGAACTGGATGAAAGAAGTCGAACAGGTAATATTATGTATCAGCCGGCACTTCTAAAATGGATTAAAGAGAAACGCTGGGCAACTTATGAAAATATTAATATGGACTCTATTGAAGAAAAATATGGACAAACAATTGTATAATTTCTTTTACTACTTTGATTTTTTTGATCTGATTAATCTGTCCTACCCCTTGCAGGGAGCTACCAGGGTACCTTCCATCAATGTCAGGTATGGGATATGACCCCTCCCCGGCAGTTCCCTCAGGGAACTATCACATTGTGACGATTTGAAGTCCCATCTTCCCAAAAGGTTATCGAGGGGACTTGGGGACGGGATTTGAAATAACTTTTTTATTGAAGGGTACAAATCAGTGTAAATAATGATTTTTATCTATGATTTTTGGGGTCTGTCACAATACTTTTACTAAGATTGAATCCCAACTTCCCTCCTATATGCTTATGTTCAGTACGTTACATAAAGAAAAAGGGGTGATCTTTATTGTCACCCCATATTTTCAATTCATAGATTCTTATTCCAGACTATATTGGAAGAAATTATCCTCTCCGGAATGAGGTTCTGCTAATTTATAGCCATGTGAATCAGCATACAGTTTAAGCCAAAACCTGAAAGTAGTCAGTTCGACTTTACCAACATTGGGATTTTGGGAATAGAAATCGTTATAAACCTCTTTTTTGTTATACTTCTCGTTTAAACCTACATTATCCTCCATATACTGTATGAACTTTGGATGAGCATGCATTTTAAGTGCTCTTTCATGCACATTAAGTTTCTGCATTACTAATCCTCCTTCCAGGTGTTCCCATATTAACCATGCCGTAAGTAGGTAAAAGTTTTCCCATTCTTTATTATCCCAATCCAGGAATAACAGATGACCATACTTCATTTCAGGAGTATAATCAGTCTTGTAAAGGTCTGCCAATATGAAATCCATCTTTCTCCTTCGTGTACTTTCATCAGCTCCGTGGATAGTATAATTTGTTGTTATAATTATCTTGGGGCTGCGTTCAAATCCAATAACATACCTATTCTGATACTTGCGTTCGACAACAGCTCTTTGAGTAATCAGCGGAAACAACCTGTTAAAATCAAAATTAGACGGGATATCGTCAATGACCAGTATTCTGGTATTATAATCTATTTGTGATAAAGCAAACCGATCCTTTGCGTTGAATGACTTACCATCTTCATAAATGGTTGGTCTTACTTTTTTGAATAGTTCTGTTAAAAGGCTCTTACCTGAAGATCCGTTTGCACCTTCTCCTCTATATGGATCCATCAATACTATAGCTTTAATATTTGCTGGGTCCTTGTATCTATGAAGCATGTAACCTATTATGGATTCAAGGCTTCTTAGATTCAATTCAGCTGTTTCCGGATCTTCATGGCTACAGATGTCTTTGAGGAAACTGTAAAATTCTCCCTCATTTCTTTCAACATCATCTGTTTCCAGTGAAAAGTCTATAATGTCTGTCTCAAATACATGTCCTGAGAGTTCATCATAGCTTAGTTTCTCTATTCCACCATATTGTGAAATCCTCATGACACAATTCTTGAAAAATAAGAACGATGTGTCTGCTGTGTCCTTTATCTCATTGATTTCCATCACTGGCATCAAGAGCAAGTTGTCATAATTAAATAAGGATTTTTCTTTATAAAACAAGGTCTTTACTTGTTTTCTCTCACCAGGATCCTGAAATTTGTATTTCTCACAGATGTACCTCCAGCAATAATCTCGAATTTCCTTATTGCTGACCATTTTAATAATACATCCTTCTACCTTGATTAGTATCGCACCTTCAAGGTTACCAGATTTAAGTATACCAAATCCATGTTCCTTTAATAGTTCATGGAGTGCTTCAGGGTCAAATTTCAATGACCCTGAGGCGTTGGACCAGAATTTATCTTGAACTTGTTTTTCAAGGTACGCAGGATCTTTTATTGCCCTGCCTTTTTTAACAAGAGGCCTTGGAGACGGTCTTGCCATAAGATTAGTATTCCCGTTCATAATGATCTCCTTTCTGCCTGATAGTGAGCTTTAATATAATGCTGGTCCAAGTAGTCATCAATGTCTGATGCTTTGTAGTAAATCTTTCGCCCGATTTGGGCAAAGGGAAGAATTCCACGAGAGCGGTACGACATAAGCGTACGCTTACTGATCATTAGTAAGTGACAAACCTCTTCTGAGGACAGCCACTTGTTTTTTAAACATAAGGAGCTGATACTATTAGTAATATCATTCTTAGGATCCTCATTTTTCGGCCTTAACTCATTGAGCTGACCTGTTGATTCAATTTTAAAATTCATAATTCATGATTTAAAATTGTTTACACTTTGTCAGCTTGTTTGGGCTATCCCTCTCCAAGCATGACTTATCGAGGGAAATAGCTATCAAACAATCAACCATTGAGTTAAATGCCAAAAACCATGGAAAGGGAATATTAAGCTATTCACGATGGAGTAGCCACAATGTGCGTATTATAATGAAAATTGAGGGTGTAGGTATAGATTTAGGTTTAGGTATCTAGTTAAGCTATATTGTTTAGCTTAAGGATGTTTTGTCAGGTTTAGGATTGGCAACCTTAGAGACAATTTCATCAATTTCATTTTGCATGGCGCATTCAGCCTCTAAACCCTGACTCCTACTAGATTTTAATCCATCGAGGCTAAAAGGATTACCATCCTTATCAGTAAAAATTGAATAGATTTTTTGGTATAAGAGAGAATTATTCTTACCTCTCCAGTCCTTACTTTCAATTAATTTATGATCTTCTAATTTTGATATAAAATGGAATATTGATGCCTTGGACGTAAGTGAATTTTTACCTGTAATACACCATTTTATCTTTAGTGTGTGGTTTATAAAATGACCCGAAAAAGCATAAACAAAATCCTTAAAATCGGTGTTTTTTGGAATAACTGCATATTTTTCATCTGTTAACAAAGCATATAAGCGTAACATATCTTTTTGAAAAGTATCTTTTCTTGTCCAAGTAAATGACCTCACAAGCGTTCCTTTAGTAGTAGCTAAAGATATTGATTTCTCTTCTTCAATATTTTGAGGAATTTTCCTTCCTTTTTGAGGAGATTTTTGGGATAAAGAACCTTTTAGCTTAAATAATTCTTCACTTAATTGTATGATCTCCTTTCTTATAGTCTTTTTATAGGATCTTAAGATGCTTACATATATTTCACTATCTTTTTTATCTAGTTCTTCTTTTTGAATATCAACAAATTCTATGTGTGGAAAATCGAATTCGCCCTTTTCATCTTCAACTATCTGTTCTTCAAATCCATTATATAAATTCAAGGCTTCATTTATATATGATATTATTAAGGACTGATCTATTGGCATTGATATATTTTCCTGCATTTCATCCTTGACATTCTGAATTAAGGTTTCTAAATAAAGCTCTTTATCGTCTCCACCGTAAAATCGTATGGTCATCAGTTTTACTTGTCCTAAATATTCTTCTTCGGGACTTAAGACAGCTTGTTTAGGTTTTAAATGATATAATGGAGAAGTTGAGAAAATTAAATCTTTAATGTCCTCAGAATTAAAATTACCTGGTTCTAATCTTACTTTAATATTAGAGAGAACCATTTGGGCTTTTTTCAAATTCGATTTAATGAGATTCATAAAATTATTATTTAAATACACTATCTAGAGTATCATCCACAGCCTTTTCATCAAACGATGCAAGATATGCTTCTGTTACCTTTATACTTGAATGACCCAATGTCTTTGACAAGTTATAAATATTATCTGTCTTTTGTCTTGCTATATCTGCAAAAGAATGCCTGGCAGTGTGAGTAGTTACTTTTTTTGTTATTCCGGCCCTTGATGCAATATACTTCAGATACTTATTAATAATTGCAGTCTTTGCTCCTATCTGATTGTGTAAAAACAGAGGATCTGAATAATCGTATTTATCTGAAAAGAATGGAAATATGAAAGACTCTCCCCTCCCTTTATACTTCTCCAAAATAGCCAGTGGTTTCTCTTTAAGCTTCATGGAATGTACTTTATTAGTTTTAAACATTTTGTATACTAATTTACCCTCCTGAATATTATCCCAGGTCAATTGAAGTAAATCGCTAATCCTGATACCTGCATTATAGAATGAAAATAAAAAAGCATCACGAATATTCTCGACTATATTATCTCCTTTCAGATCTAATAGTTCAATTTTTTGAATTTCCTGTTCATTAAGCCGATCTTTGACTGGATTGTTCAGCTTTAATCTGAATGTAAAAAATGGATTCTTATTCTGATCAACATATCCCTTTTCAATCGCCTTATAATAAATAGCACGGATCGTTCTAAAGTTACTATTAATAGTATTAACTCCGTTTCCAAGTTTTACAAGATATGCTTCAAATGCAGCTAAAAAGGAAGGTGTAATTTCATCAAAGTGAATGTCTTCTTTATTTCTATAGTTGGTGAGTTTTAATATAACTGTGTTGTACTTTTGGTAGTTGCCATAATGATTATTTTCCTTAATACTATTTGCTAATAGGTTCGCATGCTCAAGAAAACTCATGGACTGTGGCCTGAGCATCCTTGTCTTTATAATATTTGCTGTAACAGTTAATTTCTTCTTTTCAAGATCACTTATAACATCCTTTGTCTCCTGAATTTTGTCATCTATGTGCCTGTTTATTAATACATGCTTTGGATTTGAAGACCTTACATATTTGTACTCCTGAGGATTAGGGTTAAAATGTTTTTTTTGAATTGCGTAATTCAGTTTAATTCGAGCATGCTTACGATTAACTGTTATTCTTAGTAACAGGTTATATTCATTGGTATCTTTAACAGGTTTACTGTTAAGTTCGACGTTAAAACTAGCCATAATTTTATTTTTTATAAATATACTACTGAAACACTACTGAAACAAATAATTCATTCTGTTACTTTTTAATGAAATGAACTTCTTCCATATATTACTCATAATAGGTAATTTACAGCCATTTAAGGAAATTGGAAGAAATAAGGAGAATTTGTTTGAGGCCAGCTGGGCCCACCTAAAGAAAAGCGCAAACAGTGATACTTGACACTTCATTATTCTTTCCAGGAGGGCTAGATAATGGTGGTAGTAGCAGGTGAAGGACAAAAGGCTGAACCATGAAGTCTGCAAGCCATTAGTAAATGAAAGAAAAAATTTGTTTCTATGATTTTACTTATATATCTTTGTATCAACATGTCCACCCCCCTTCCCGTAAGATCAGGGCGCTTAGGGTGGACTTTTTATTTATAACCTATGCCTAAATCTAAAGTGCACTACAAAGAACCAGCGCTTACTTACGCCGGACAGCTCAAATAACTCAAAGAGCGCGGGTTAATTATTGAAAATGAAGCAAAAGCTCTTCATTTACTTGAAAATATAAGCTACTTCAGACTAAGTGGGTACTGGTATCCGATGTTGGCAATTCCCAAGGATGAAAAAAGATTTAAACCAGGCTCCTCTTTTAATCAAGCCTTCAATCTCTATTGCTTCGACCGTGAATTAAGATTACTTATCTCCAGTGAGTTAGAAAAAATTGAAATTGCAGCCAGAGCTAAAATGATTTATACTTTGTCTCATGCTTTTGGACCTTTCTGGTTTCAGGATAAACCGCTTTTTCAGAATCTGCAAAAACATACAGAATCACTGGAAAAACTAAATATTGAAAAGGAAAGAAGTGATGAGATCTTCATTAAGGAGTTTAGAAAGAAATACTCCAATACTCTGCCTCCCATCTGGATGATATTAGAAATTTCGTCATTCGGCAATTTATCATCCTTCTATTATAACCTGAAACCAGGGTTAATAAAGCGACAGATTGCCAATTATTTTGGACTTGAAGAACATGTTTTTGAGTCATGGCTCCATTGTCTTGTTTATATTAGGAACATATGTGCACATCATACAAGATTATGGAACAGGGTTTTAAGTATTTCTCCTCAAATTCCATTAAATCCTCAAAATCAGTGGTTGACAGTAGTGGACATTCAGAATCCTCTCAAAGGAGACAAACAGGAAAGAATTAATAACCGTTCCTACTTCCTTTTATCAATGATAATTTATTTGCTGAATACCATCAATCCATCTCATTCTTTTTCTTGTAAGGTTAAGGCCCTGTTTAATAAATATCCCTTTATTGATAAGAAGGCAATGGGTTTTTACCAAAGAATGGGAATTTGAAAAGCTATGGAAGTAATATCATTTTAAATGAACTGATAACAAATTGTGACCGGTTGACTAAACGCTGTCTATCTGTCCTGATGGCGGATGTATTAACGCTTCGCGGCGTAATTCATGGTAATTTGCACTTCGTGCGTAATTCGGCTTCGCCGGAATTTGGCGCTGCACGCCGTAATTGGCCGCTTCGCGGCGTAATTCGTTGCTTTGCAACGTAATTTATTGTTATTACTATCTAAACAGCTATAATACAACGAATTACTATGAATCTTGACGATCCCGATTTATCGGGAGAGTCAAGGCTCCGCGGGAACTGATTTGAATCTGGAATCTGGAATTTTGAATCTGAAATAAGAATTTCCTATATTGCATCTGTCCGTTGCATTTTGGATATGTGTGCTCTCTACATGAATAAATACCGTATCGGATCAAAAAGGCTCAGGGGATATGATTATACATTGCCTGGTAAATACCTGGTACTGCAGCAGGAAAAAGTTCTATTATACCTTTTGTGCTGACGGAGCATTGTTCTATGCAACAGAACCGGTGCCGTTTTTATTGTCTGAAGATCAATCCACTTTAGTAATTAATAATAAGACAACTT
>CAZDOM010000115.1:0-5591 GCA_964507015.1 uncultured Rikenellaceae bacterium
CCCCCTCAAGGGGGGAGTCATTGTTTTCACCCCCTCAAGGGGGGGAAAATTCCTTATTCCCCAAACTCAAGGTATGGTCTGACTTTTTTTGCTTTTTCCGGCGTAATAAGCTTATTATCGACCATTTCACCTATACATGAGATACTCCCTTTCAACTTACGATACTTAAGAATAACGTTTACTTCATAATTATCAAAATATGGAAGTCGTCTAATATCCTTATATCCGGCTTTGTTTATATTAATCTTTTTGACAGCTGATGTATCCACATAGACTCTTGACGAAATAATATTAAAAACCTCTTCAGACAGGCCATATACCTCTCTGAGCTGGTCAACAGAAGCAAATCCGCCAAGCAGCTTTCTGAATTTGATTATCCTTACCGAAAGAACAGGACCAATACCCGGAAGGACTTCAAGGGAGGCAGAGTCAGAGGTATTTAGTTCCACTAGTTCTCTCTGAGGATTATTAATACTCTTTGAAAAATCAGAACCGGTAACACTTGTTTTCATAATTTTAACAGGAATCTCCTCTATTATAATATTCCTTTGCGGAATTATGTACCGGAATCCGGCTACAATAAATATCAATATAAGAAGCAGAAATGATGCCCGGCGTTCCCTTCTGGTAAAACCGAACCAGTTTAAAAAAGGTTTAAAGAAAAAATTCTTCATACACCATGCAGTGAGACATCGCAATTTACGAATTTCCTGAAAACCAGAATAATGTTTCTATGATTTTTTCTGATCAGAAGGGATATCCGATAGCAATTATCCCGGTGAAGTCATTACTGAAATTGTATGGTCTGTTCATTATGATCCATTTAGATCCGTCTGAAATCCACGGATCACGAAGTTTAATTCCCAGATCTGCTCTAATAAGAATAAAATTTAAATCGAACCTTAATCCTGCTCCTGTTCCAACAGCTATATCTTTTACCAGGCTGTTCAGGGTAAACTGTGCTCCTGGTTGTGTCGGATCATCGTTATATGCCCATATATTACCGGCATCCAGGAAAAGAGCCCCGTTAAGAATCCAGAAGAGCTTAAAGCGGTATTCCAGGTTAGCTTCCAGCTTTATATCGCCGGTTTGATTAAGAAAGTTGGTATAATCAGGAACAAAAGATCCGGGGCCAAGAGTACGTACCTGCCATGCCCTTATCCCGTTTGCTCCCCCACCATAATACTGTTTTTCAAACGGGATGGCTTTTGAGTTACCATAAGGTATACCTGCGCCCGCAAAACCACGGCATACAAGGGAACTTACATCATTAAGGATCATATTATACCTTATGTCTATATCAGCACGTATATATTGTGCAAATGAGAGGCCAAGAACCTGATAGGTACCATCCGTTTTTTCGGCATCGGTCAGGTTACTGACGAGTCCAAGCATATTTCCTATTGCCTCCGCATTGATCCTTATAAACCAGTAATCTCTTGCTTTCTTAATCCTTTGATTATTGAAAATATAGGAGTAATTACCTCCCAATATCATCACATCCCTGTAACTGTAAGCAAGAAATGAAGAGGAACCTATGCGGGCATTAAAAGCGGAATCGATTCTTAGAAGATTGACAAGGTTAAGCTGTACAGGATTAACAATATGTGAGGTATAGCCCTTCCCATTCCAGTTGTAACCGAATGTGACGTTGGCTATTGTCCTGGAATAAAAAGGCATATTCTGATAATTATATGCAGCCAGCAAAGTGGTTGTTGGATTAAAGGTCTTGATAAACTTCTCTTTCTGAAGAAACGGGAAGAGGAATTTTGGAAACCTGAGGCTTGTCTCAACACCATATTCCTGCAGACTTCTTAATGTATCTTTCTGAGAAAGAGCCTCATAGGCTCCTTTTAGTTTTAGGTTGAATAATTCTGCACCCCTGAAGAGGTTTTTATGCTGGTAAATAAGGTTTAACGCACCGCCAAGGCTACCTGCCGAATTTGTTCCTTCCAGTTCTATCTTACCTGATTGCTGGCTTAGCAGGGTAAGTTGAACAATGCAATCGAGATGCAGTTCCTTTCCTGGTTTTACACCCGGTTCAATTATCTCGTTATAAATAATATTTACCAGCCGGAATGTTTTTAATGACAGCAGGTGTGACTGAGACTGTTCAGTATTAGTTACATTATACAGTGATCCCGGTTTTAAATACAGGGACTGCAGGATAATGTCTTTTTTTATCCTCGGTTTGTTCTTTGGTGAAATAAAATAGTATCCCTGATAATATGTAGTGTCAAGGCTTTTGATATATGCTTCCCCTCCTTCGAGTGCATCTTTAGGAACAAACTCAGGATAGATATATATTTTCCTCATCCTGTACATAGAATGAGGAATCGACGTTACCCTGTTATTCTCTCCGACGATCTGGAAATTACGGACAACATAATAAATATCAACCTGCCGTTTCCCTACTGTACTGTCAACCCTGAAACTGATATCATCGCCAGAAAAACTATAAAAGCCGTGATCCCTTATATATCGTTCAAAGCGTGATCGTTCTGCCTGTAAAACATCCACATCATAAGGTTTGCCTCTATCAATCATGCAGTCAACCGAATCCAGATAAAAAAGGATTTCGATAGATGTATCGGCTATTTCATAATAGAGGTTACGGATCGTGTATGGCGACTTCAGGTCAACATTATAGAAAACCTCTGACTTTCTGTTTGCAGTCTGTACAGTCTCCATAACATTACTATCGAAATAACCCTTTGAAGAAAGATATGATTTTATGTTCTCTGTAGATTTCGTAGTAGTATAGGGATCATATATCACTGGTTCCTCCCCTATCTCTCTCAGCCATCCATGCGGCCATTTATCCTTATTTATATTTGACAGGTTATATAATCCCAGGTGGAACTTTGCACCAAATATGCGCTTATTGGGTTGCTGTTTAAGATATGGAGTGAGTTCCGATTTTTTAATCCCTTCTTTATTTATCATCACATGGTTCTTGTCAAGAAGAGTTTCATCCTGAGGCACATATTTTGTGGGATTACACGATGCCAGTACAATAACGAAAAGAAGAAGAATAAAATGATATCCCTGATAATGAATATTTTTATTTGATATATTTTTTTTCAAATTTTGTAACAGAAATTTGCACAAATATATCAATAATAATAATTACTATTCTGTTTAAACCTTCCTTATTATGGTAAGAAGAAGCATGATAAACTTCATTATTTCGCTTCAGAAAAAAAAGGTCCGGGAAGAGGAAAAGCTTTTTGTTATTGAAGGAGATAAACTTGTCAGGGAATTTCTTGAAGCCGGAGTCCCTGCCAGGGTACTGGTCGGCAAACCTGAATTCATTAACTCACTTACTGAAGCTCACAGGGAAAATATCAAAGAAATAGTTACAGCGGATTATGATGAGCTGAAAAGGATCAGCACTCTCAAAACACCCCATAACGCAGTAGCTGTCATTGAAAAACCGGATATCATCATGGATCAGAAAAAGCTCTTTACTAAGCTTACTGTTGCTCTTGATTGTATTCAGGATCCCGGCAACCTGGGGACAATAATCAGGGCAGCAGCATGGTTTGGCATCAAAAATATCTTCTGCTCCAAAAACAGTGTTGATGTCTATAATCCAAAGGTGATACAATCAAGTATGGGGGCAATCCTTCATGTCAATGTATTTTATACAGATATCCTGAGTCTCATGGAATCTGCATCCGTTAACGGGAGCAATATATATGGAGCACTGATCAAGGGTAAATCAATTTATAAAAGCGATCTTTCTGACAGGGGAATTATCCTTCTTGGAAACGAATCAAAAGGCATAAGCGGGGAACTTCTTCCTTTTATCACACATAAGATTATGATTCCGGGAATCAACAAAAAATCACCCGGAATTGATTCTCTGAATGTTAGTATGGCTGCAACTGTAATTTTTTCAGAATTTACACGAAGAAGATCTCAGAAATAAGGCCTGTTTATTTATTCAAAATGAAAGGCTACTACCCACACCTGCGATCTCATTTTTTCAATGGCATTGCGGAATACATCATTGGGTTTGGATGCTGCATCATCTACAAGTATATTCCTGAGACCGTTCGACATTTTTATCTCAACCGAAAGCTTAAAATAGGGGAGGTAAAAATCAAGTCCTGCACCTGTCTCAAAATAAAGATCCGATCTTTTTAACCTTATATAAACAGGACGCTCATCATCAAACTCCTTCTTCCCTGCAAGATCATACCTGTAATTCAATCCACCTATAACATAAGGACGAACATTATTCAACCTGTCTCCCTTGTATTTAAGCAATAAAGGAAATTCCATAAAAGAGGATTCTATCCTCTGTTGCTCATTGTATATTGTCCTGTCCCTGTAATACCTTACATTTCTCTGGCCAAAAGAGACACCGGGAAGAAATCTTATATCAATATATTTTGAAGGATGAAAATCTGTGACAATCTGTATATTAATTCCCGGATTAAGGTGTGTTACTTCAGGGTAAAGGGAGTCGATTTCCATGGATTCCTGCGAAGGAGTGATATTAAGATCCATTGTATTGAACCCGATACTGAATCCGAAATGAAGCATTTTTTCATCATACCACGACTTGTTCAAAGGTTTTTCTTTCTGTCCCGATAGTGTATATGGAATCAGACATAACGTGATTAAAATGATATACGCCCTCTTATTCAATCCCCCAGGTTTTTTGTTCCGGTAATGCAAGATAATAAACTACATTAAATTACAATTATTGCGCTTCTTTTTTGATACCTGTATAAACAGAGACAATACCGCCGGTCATTCTTTTCTGTCTGACATCATTAAACCCCACAACTTCAAGCAATCCTATAAATTGCTCATTTTCAGGAAATTGCATTACTGAATCAGGGAGATACCTGTATGCAGTTTTGTTTTTCGAAAAAAGTCTGCCAATAACCGGGAGAAGCTTTTTAAAATAAAAGAAATAAAGCTGTTTGAATGGGAATTGCGCTGGTCTTGAGAATTCCAGTACCATTATCGTTCCATTCTTTTTTAAAACACGTTTCATTTCAGTGAGCCCCCGGTGAGGGTCATAAAAATTCCTCACTCCGAATGCAGCCATTACAATATCAAACTCATTATCACTGAAAGGTATGTTCTCAGAATCTCCATTTATAAGCTTTATTTTGTTACTGAGCTCTTTTTGTTTGATTTTAGCTTTCCCCTGCTCAAGCATTTTTTCAGAGATGTCTATTCCCGTCACATAAAGCGGATCAAGTTTCAGGGAAGCAATAGAAAGATCTCCGGTACCGGATGCAACATCAATAATACATGGTTTACTGTATCTGCCATAAAGCATCCTGATTGCCTTTGCTCTCCATATCCTGTCAATACCAAAAGACAGCAGGTGATTCAAAAAATCATATCGTACTGCAATGTTATCAAACATAGAACCCATTGCAGCCTTATGCTTATTTTGTGCTATATCGTTTTTCTCTTCCATTGAATTGACAAAGATATGTAATAAGAGTTTGCAAAGTTCGAAAGAAGGGATCGGAAAAGCAATTGGAATAAATTCATAATTTTGTTCACTTAAACATAATATTTCCTGATATGGACAAAATAATAATGATCACCGGTGCAAC
>CAZDOM010000115.1:5691-9355 GCA_964507015.1 uncultured Rikenellaceae bacterium
GGTTTAAAGGTTTAAAGGTTTAAAGGTTTAAAGGTTTAAAGGTTTAAAGGTTTAACGGGTTAAGGGGGACATCCATTTTTGAGTTTTGCAGAGGTAATATCTAAAGGCTGGTATCGATAAGTGATCAAGTAAGTCGATCAAAGATTCATTGTTTATTTTTCCCGGGGTTCGTTCATGTATTCCAATGCAATTGTTTATTTTTATATTCTTCTGACAATTATTATTAATTGAAATTCAATAAATATAATTATGAAAAGGACTTGCATTTATCTTCTTACAGTGCTAATAATGATTACTGTTAACAACAGGCTGCTTTCCGGAATTAATAGAACTGATACCAGGATGATGTCGCAGCCGGCGATATGTAAAACCCATATTGCTTTTATTTATGCGGAAGATTTATGGGTAGCTAATCTGGACGGCTCAAATCCTGTCAGACTTACTATTGATGAAGGAATTGAATCTAATCCAAGCTTTTCCCCTGATGGTAAACTTATAGCTTTCAGTGCTCAATATGATGGGAATACAGATGTCTATGTTATACCAGCTGATGGTGGTATTCCGAAAAGATTAACATGGCACCCCGGGGATGATTATGTCAGAGGTTTTACTCCTGATGGTGCAAATGTTCTGTTTATTTCTCAGCGATCTGTATTCACTGATAGATTTACGCAATTCTTCGTCGTTCCGGTTAATGGTGGTTATCCAACAAGGCTGGAGATACCAAACGGATATTCAGCATCCTATTCCCCTGATGGTCAATCTTTGGCTTACACTCCCTTGGCACCAGCCTCTAACCAATGGAAGAATTACCGGGGTGGAAGGATTTCAAATATCTGGTTATATTCATTCTCTGATAATTCAGTGGTTAAAATCCCACAGCCAAAAGAGGGCTGTAATGATTCATATCCAATATGGATTGGAAACAAAATATTTTTTATTAGCGACAGAAATGGGGAATTTAATTTATTCTCATTTGATTACACAACAAATGAAATATTACAATTAACAGATTATTCTGACTTTCCTATATTAAATGCTTCTGAAGGAGATGAAAAAATCGTTTTTGAACAGGCAGGATATTTGCATATATATGATCTGAAATCAAATTCAGTAAGGAGGCTTTCTATCGGGATTGCGACCGATCTTCTTGAATTAAGGCCGAGGTACATTAATGGTAATAAATATGTTCGCAGTGTAGATATATCACCTTCAGGATCAAGAGTAGTTTTTGATTTCAGGGGGGAAATAATAACACTCCCTGCTGAAAAAGGTGATCCGAGAAATATTACTATTACTCCAGGTGTTCATGAAACAAACCCTTCCTGGTCGCCTGATGGAAAGATTATCGCTTTCTTTTCAGATGAATCAGGAGAAATTATGCTTCATTTGAAATCACAGGACGGTTCAGGTATGGTAAAATCATTTAAACTTGATGGTACAGGCTTCTACGCTTTCCCAAAATGGTCTCCTGACAGTAAAAAAATATGCTATACCGACAATGGCAGAAATCTTTATATTATCGATCTGGAGTCAAACCTTACAAGGAAAATTGATACTGATGGACTATATGTTCCCGGATCATTTCGGTATATGTTTGGTGACTGGTCATCGGATTCAAAATGGATTACTTATACAAAAATGTTGGAGACAAATTTTAAAATTGTCTGCCTATATTCACTTGATCAACAAAAATCATTCCCTGTAACAGATGGATTAAGTAATGCTTCGGACCCGAAATTTGACGCAAATGGAGAATATCTTTATTTATTTGCTTCAACAGATGCGGGTCCTGTTGTTAACTGGTTTGATCTGTCCAACATGGATATGAGAATGACTAATGTGATCTATCTGGTTACCCTGAGAAAAGATATTGAATCTCCGCTTGCAAAAGAGAGTGATGAAGAAAATATCAAGGAGGAAACTACTGAACCTGAGCGATCATCAGCAAAGACAAAAAGAGTATCTAAGGATCAATCCTCTTCACAGACAAAACCTGAATTACTGGTAATCGAAACCAGTGGTATTCAGGACAGAATAATTAGTCTACCCGTCAAACCCGGAAATTATACTGACCTCGGTGTTGCTGACACAGGTGAGGTAATATATATTATCAGACCTTCTAACTCCTCTGAATCATCAAAGTTGCACAAATACAGTCTAAAAGACCGTAAAGATGAAGAAGTAATGGAACTTGACAGTTATAAAATATCTGCCGACAGGAAGAAAATATTCTATATAAAAGGTGAGGTTTATGGAATAACCGATGCTGTCAAAAAACCCGAGGCTGGAAAGGGAATATTAAATATAGGGGCAATTTCCGTCAAAATTGATCCTCTGGCTGAATGGCCGCAGATTTTTGATGAAGCATGGAGAATAAACCGTGATTATTTCTATGATCCCGGGATGCATGGTGTTGACTGGAATGCAATGAAAGTAAAATATTCACAGTTTCTTCCGGACCTTTCATGCAGAAGTGACTTGAACAGGATTATTCAATGGATGTGCAGTGAACTTATGGTAGGTCACCACAGAGTTGGTGGAGGTGATATATTGAATAATCCGGACAAAATCAGCGGCGGACTTCTTGGAGCAGATTATACAATCATCAATAACAGGTATCAATTTAAAAAGATATACGGAGGACTAAACTGGAATCCCGATCTTAGATCTCCATTGACTGAACCTAGTCTTAATGTAAAAAATGGAGAATATCTTCTTGCAGTAAATGGCAAGGAACTTACAGCTGATAAAAACATTTACAGCTATTTTGAAAGTACAGATGGAAAAATTATTGAATTAACAGTTGGTCCCTATCCCGATTACAAAGAATCGAGGATCATAAAGGTTGTACCAATCGGAAGTGAATTATCGTTAAGGAACCGTGATTGGGTCGAAGGAAATCTTAAAAAAGTAACTGAAGCCACCGGGGGCCAGGTAGCATATGTTTACGTTCCTAACACTTCAGTTGCCGGTCATGAGTACTTTAAAAGGTATTTCTTCCCGCAAGCAAACAGGAAGGCAATTATTGTGGATGAAAGATTCAATGGAGGAGGGATGATAGCAGACTATTATATTGACATCTTACTTCGGCCTTTACAGTCGTACTGGAACATGCGTTACTGCAAAGACCTTAAGACTCCCAGTGCATCAATCCAGGGTCCTAAAATAATGCTTATAGATGAAACAGCCGGATCAGGAGGAGACTTACTGCCATGGATGTTCAGAAAATTCAAAGTTGGAACACTTGTTGGGAAACGAACCTGGGGAGGACTGGTTGGAACACTAGGATACCCGGAACTTATGGATGGAGGTTACGTTACTGCTCCAAACGTAGCAATATGGACGGATGATGGATTTGTTGTGGAAAATGTTGGTATTTCTCCCGATATTGAAGTGGAACAATGGCCTTCTGAGGTAATTAAAGGAAAAGATCCACAACTGGAAAAAGCTATTGAGGTTGCACTACAGGAACTGGAGAAAAATCCTCCTGAAGATCCTGTCAGACCTCCATATCCTGTTAAAGCCAGGCGATAATTATAACTAACTTATATACAGAGATATATAAGATATTTATCTACATATTCATAAATCCCTGTCTACGTAACACTTGTAGCAATATTTTTGAAAAGTAGATATTATCCTCCTTTTTATACCTCACATC
>CAZDOM010000116.1:0-9114 GCA_964507015.1 uncultured Rikenellaceae bacterium
CCATCCCAAACTGATCAATATACCATTTCCAGGCCTCTTTAAGATTTACAACCCCAATACCGATTTGCTGGATCCCGCCTATTAAATATCCTTTCATTTCAATTATATTAGGTTGATTTTATTTTATCTGCAATTCTGAAGAAGAGCCAGGGGCATATTCTTCTGATATATAATATTATGAGCTCACTTCTTCCTACCAGGATCTCTCTTTTATTCCTCCTGATCCCCCTTATAATTATTTTAGCTGCTTTTTGTGGAGATATACCTTTTGACAGACCTTCATCCATTTTCCCATGCTCTTTCCCATCTGCAATGAGAGCATGAAATGAGATATTTGTTCTTACCCTTCCCGGGATAAGTATTGATGTCTTTATTTTGTTTTTTTTATTTTCCAGAAAGAGAGTTTCAAAAAAACCGTGCAGAGCCTGTTTTGAAGCTGAATAGGCTGAGCGAAGAGGAAATCCGAATCTGCCTGATATACTGCTTGTTGCAATAATATGACCCGATTTCTGTTTTATCATATATGGAAGGACAGCTTTGGAAAGTGCAATGGTCCCAAAATAATTTATTTCAAATATCTTTCTGTCAAGCCACAGAGGTGTTTCATCAATACGTGCTCTCTGACTTATACCTCCTATATTAACCAGATAATCGAGCCTTCCTTTACTCTTTATCTGTTGTTCTACAATACTTTCAATGTTTGAGGTATCTTCCAGGTCAAAAGGGACACAGGTTATTTTTGATGATTTTTCTTTGCATTCTGCTTTTACTCTGTCAAGTCCTGGCAAATCGTTCGAAGATATAATTACTTCTGCTCCTCGATTTACAAATTCATGGACCAGTGCTTGGCCGATACCGGAAGAGGCACCTGTAATCCATGCAGTTTTTCCTGATAAAGTCTGTCGATATTTTCTCACCTTATGGTTTCAATAAGATTTAATAATTCATTATGGTTTTTTCTGAGACTTAGAAAATCTTCATTTTTACTTCTTACATAACTTTTTATTCTGAAACCACCCATTATCCTATGGAAGAAAATTGAATATTTCCATGCAAACAGACCTGCAAATGGCAATGACAGAAATACTAAGGCACCGAGCCACCAGGGTGAAAAAATCAAGAATGAAAGAATAAGATAAATTGGCAGGACTACCAAGGCCAGTGCCAGTGAGATACCGTACATAAATGTACCATGAAACTGGATGTCTTTTATTTTTGTTGCCCTTAGCCGTGGCAGAGTAAGGAATGTCAGTGTGAAGATATTACCATATAAATAAAGGGGAAAGGAGATAACTAATCCAGTAAATCCTGCTAAAAGCATTCCGATAATATGTCTCTTTTTTTCAAGAAGCCTGTAAGAGAGATTAAGTTTTTTTGTTTTTTCTTTTACTTCCAGACTAAGAGAACATATTTTACTGTATAGCGTCTGGTTCATTGTCTTCAGGCGATTCAGGTTTTCGATGAGAATACGATCCCTGAATAGTTTCGGAAACCTGATATTATCGCTGTATCTGCCGTTAATTATGCTTCTCAGTTCATCAATTGCCTCATAATCCTCCTCTGATTCAATATGTACCATTATCCTCCTCATTTCAGAGGAGAGTTTGTTGCGGAGCTCATTAAGAGCAATCTCCGGGCTCTTCCTGTAGAGTTCATGATATTCCGAGACTTCTACCGGTTTCCCGTACACAACAGTAAGTACCTGCCTGAACCTGTGATAATTAGTAAATTCAAGACCAACAGGGATAATCTTTATATTGAGATTGAAATCAGAGGCTTGTTCAGACTGGAATGCTATCCGGCAGATACCTTTTTTAAGTTGTCTGAGTCGTCTGAATCCTGCATGATCACCTTCAGGCAATATTACAAGGCCGTTTTTATTTCTGAGTACATCAATTGTCTTGTTAAAGGTCTCATTATTCTCTTTCAGACTGGAAAAACCATCCCTGATCCTGTATACAGGCAGGATTTTAAAAGAATAAAGAATTGATGCAATAAACTTCTTTTTGAAAATATCGGCACGGGCAAGGAAGATAGGCTGATGACCCTTGTTAGTGAAGAGAACTGCCAGTGCATCCATGAGTGCATTTTGATGGTTGGGTGCAAAAATAAGATGGTGGTCAGGCTCAATGTTATTACGTCCAAGTACAATTACCCTTCTGTAGTAGACATTGTTATGCCAGAACCCTAAAATAAATTTAAGAATACTGTATCCCAGAGAGAATTTTTCAATGTTATGCTTGCCCATTCCTGAAAATTAAGCTTTAAGTCTTGATGTTGCAAGTTAAAAAAAATGAAACTGGAGTGTTTCGGGAGCAGCTGTTTTAAGAGGTATTTTTTAAATTTTTAAGTCTTTATACCACCATTTTAAAGATCATCAAAACCGTTTGACCAGCGGTCTATTATCCTTCTCTCTTTTTTAGTAGGTCTTCCGCTTCCCTTTTTCCTTAAGCCATTGAAACCGGATTTGTTGTATATAAGTCTCTCCTTTTCACTTTCAGGTGTCAGATCTTCAATAAATTCTGAAATAAATTTGGCTGAAATTCGGTTTTCCAATGGGTGTAATACCTTATAAGTATATGTAACAGGAGGTTTTCTGACAACAACTATATCATCAACAGAAATATTCTTAGAAGGTCTGGCAATATTATCATTTACAATTATTCTTCCTTTCCTGCATGCTTCAGAGGCCTGGCTCCTGGTCTTGTATAATCTTACTGCCCAGAGGAATTTATCGATCCTTATATTCTGATTATCAGTCATTTGAATAGATACTACAAGATCCTTCCGGGGGATGTCCCTCATGATTTGTTATCAGGATCAATTTTGCCGGCTTTATTATATGCTGTCATCGTCAGTTCAGTACCTATCATCCCGAAGGATTTTATCATTTCTGTAACCAGGGTTATGCGTTCACCTATGATCTTTTTTTCCTCAGTAGTCCATCTGCCAAGTACATAGTTTACCCGGGATTCATTGTTAAAACCATCACCGATACCAATTCTGATACGTGAATATTCATTGGATGCCAGAATATTGTTTATATGTGCAAGTCCGTTATGACCCCCGTCGCCACCTTTTGATCTCATCCTTATGTTTCCCGTAAGCAGGGCAATGTCGTCAACAATCACAAGTAATTTTTCAATGGGAATCTTTTCCTTTTTCATCCAGAATCTTACAGCATTCCCGCTGAGATTCATAAATGTTGATGGTTTAAGAAGGATGAATTCCCTCCCTTTATACTTTAACCTGGCAATTGCTCCGTAACGTTTATCTTCAAATTGAACACTGAAGATTTCAGCCATGGTATCCAACACCATAAATCCAATATTGTGACGTGTATCTTCATATCCGTCACCAATATTTCCCAGGCCAACTATCAGATATTTCATTGTGCCTGAATATTAAAAAGATGATTAAGATTATTGCTCTTTTCTTTTTTCTTTATCCTTATCATCACCCGGAGCTTCAGTAGTTGCCTCTTCTCCTTCAGCAGCCTCAGCAGCTTCAGCAGCCTCAGCTTCAGCAGCTTCCTCTTCTTCTGTTTTCAGTGCAACACGTGATGTGCCTACAGTAACTACTGTAACTATTTTAGAATCAAGTAATTCCAGATTCTCAAACGAAAGATCCCCAATTTTTAAAGAGTTGTGTATTTTGAGATCTGTTACATCTACCAGAAGCTCTTCAGGGAGATGCTCTGCCAGTCCCCTTACTTTCAGATGTCTTCTCTTGATAGTCAGTTTACCACCTGCCTTGACACCTACTGACTCACCTGTAATGGTTACAGGTATGTCAATTATTACAGGTTTATTTTCATAGATCTGACTAAAATCTGCATGTAGTAACCTGTCGGTAACGGGATGAAATTGCTGAGCATGGAGGACAGCTTTGTATTCCTTGTCTTCAAGCTTTATATTAACAAGGTGGGCTTCATGTGTATAAATAAGTTTCTTGAAACTGTTCTCGTGAGCAAAAAAATGTATGTTATTCTCTTTTCCATATATAACACATGGTACATTCCCTGCTTTTCTTACCTGTTTCGTGCTTTTTTTACCCAGTTCTTTTCTGAGTTCTCCTTTGATTTCTATTGTTTTCATTATAAGTATATTGCTGTGTTACTCAGAGGTATCTTTTAGATAACTCCCCATCACACGTTAAAAAATCGGACGCAAATATATGATAAAGGGATCAGAATACAAAATTTGTACTGATAGATTGATTTGTATTAACTGCCTGTATTGTTCTGGCAAAAATATCTGCTATAGAGAGGACTTTTATCTTATCA
Organism: uncultured Rikenellaceae bacterium; assembly: GCA_964507015.1. Lineage (GTDB taxonomy): Bacteria > Bacteroidota > Bacteroidia > Bacteroidales > VadinHA17 > LD21. The sequence continues at coordinate 4,286 of CAZDOM010000116.1, forward strand.
GATTTATTATTGAACGGGACCGAATCGGTAACGACAAGTTCTTCTATAGTTGATTTATTTATGCGTTCAATGGCATTACCCGAAAGGATTGGATGAGTAGCAAATGCTCTTATACTTTTTGCCCCTCGCTCCATCATCATATCTGCTGCCAGGACAAGGGTACTTGCTGTATCAACCATATCGTCAATTATAACAACATTCTTTCCATCCACATCACCGATTATCGACATCTCTTCAATGACATTAGGTTTTTTCCTGAGTTTATAGCATAGCACCATTTCCGATTGCAGGTATCTTGAATAGGCATTGGCTCTTTTTGAACCACCCATATCGGGTGCTGAAACAGTGAGGTTATTGAGGTTAAGGTTTTCAATATATGGGGCAAATATTGCAGATCCGAAAAGGTGATCAACGGGTACGTTAAAGAATCCCTGTATCTGGTCAGCATGTAGGTCCATGGTAATTATTCTGTCAACTCCGGCGGTACTCAGAATGTCAGCCGAAAGTTTTGATCCTATAGATACCCTTGGGCGGTCCTTCCTGTCCTGGCGGGCAAAACCATAATAAGGTATTACTGCTATTACTTTATAGGCAGAGGCTCTTTTTGCAGCATCTATCATCAGGAGAAGCTCAAAGAGATTGTCTGCCGGAGGATTTGTTGACTGGATTATAAATACCATGTCTCCTCTGACAGATTCATCAAAACAGGGTTGAAATTCTCCGTCACTGAAACTTGTAACAGAGCTTTTACCAAGTTCAATACCAAGACTTTTAGTAATATTTTCAGCGAGTTGTCTGGATGATCTGCATGAAAAAATTTTCATTGGTGCTTTTCCGAACATGACCTGTAAAATTTTAGCTGTGGTTGTTTTTTACAAATTTAGTCATTCCTGTTTATCTTAAACCTCTTTTGATAACTTGTTTAAAGATTCTTCGATAAAGTTCATAATATCCTCTCTTCCAGTCTTTTTCACCACAGATACAGTAAAGGTTAAAGGTATGGATTCCCAGTTTTTAAGCATCTCATCATCATATTCCCTGATCGCTTTTTCAAGTACAAAGCGATTTATTTTATCTGTTTTTGTAAAGATCCTGGCAAACGGAATCATATTTTTCCCGAGGAACTCCATAAATTCTATATCAGACCTCTGGGGTTTCAACCTGCAGTCAAGAAGTACAAAAAGGCATACAAGGTTCTGACGTTTAAGTATATATTCACTGGAGGCTTTCATCCATTTTTTCCTCATTGATGCCGAAACTTTTGCATAGCCGTAACCGGGAAGATCGACAAGATACCAATTGTCATTAATGAGATAATGGTTTATTGTCCTTGTTTTCCCCGGTTCACCTGAGATCCTTGCCAGTTTCGATCTGCCTGTAAGCATATTGATAACAGAAGACTTCCCCGTGTTCGAGCGGCCTATGAATCCGTACTCCGGATTAACAGGAGCCGGACACTCTTTAATTGATTGACTGCTTTTGATATAGGAAGCCGAATGAATTATCATCTTCACCGGCTACTTCAGGTCATTATAAGGCATATCAACCTTTTTATATATCAGATTGCGGTTTCCGAATGGAGTAACAATTTCTGCAATCACACCAGTATATCCCTTTTGTGGTGTACCTGATTTTCTTAATACGAGGGATGCTTTTCCATTTACTGTTTCAAGCATATTGCACCTGGTAGTATCAAACCTTCCATCTGTAAATTCTCCATTGTAGAATTTTACCTTATCACTTTTATCTGACAGTTCAAGGTTTAAAATATATGTCCCTTCTGTATTATACTCATCCTTTATATCGGTAACAATTTCCGGATAATCTGTAAAGAGTCTTTCATTCATGTCATATTCTTCAAACAGAGTGGTACGAAGTCCCTTTTTATATCCTATCCTGGCTTTTATCTTACCTGTCCGGTAATACTGCTTCTGGATTCCATGAATAGTATCATGTACATAGGGTGTTGTTCTGAATGGTTGTCCCTCAAGATAGTACCAGACAGCCGAATCTTCGCGAAGGCCTTTCTCATACCAGAAGATCTGATATAACTGACCAGTCTGGTAATATGTTTTCATCAGACCATTGCGAATACTGTTCTCAAATGTAATCTCCTTAAGCAGACTCCCCTTGTTGAAATACTGCTTAATCCCGGTATACCCTGTATCAGGAACAGAAACATTATCAGCTTCAGAGACTGAGCCTTTTCCCTTCCCTGTTTTTCCGCCACAACCTGCCATTATCAATGCTGACAGGAGAATAACCAAAGATGATAATAATGTCCTCATTTCAGTTAACTTTTTTAGTAAATTTTAGTCCAACTCCGTGTTAATAAACACTTCAAGTATTCTGGATTCCATCAATGGTTCCAGTACAATATCTTTTATCATAGCCGGGAGGAGAATTGTTTCTCCCCTGGATACAGGTTCGGATTTTCCATCCCAGCGTATCATAAATTCTCCTTCGGTGCAAATGAAGATCACGAAGGAATCAAAAAGGTTATAATCCTTAACTACAGGTTTATTGAAGTTTATAACATTTGTTGTAAAATGCTCACACCTGACAAGGTTTTCTGTCCTGTTCAATACAGGTTCCTTATTGATTTTACTTTTGCCTGTGGACTGAAAATCAATTACATCAAGAGCAAGGTCAGTGTGGAGTTCTCTTGGTTCCCCGTTATACCCGGTTCTGCCCCAGTCATAAATTCTGTAGGTGATATCCGAAGTTTGTTGTATCTCTGCAAGGAGAATCCCCGCACCAATAGCATGTACCCGTCCTGCCGGAGTGAAAAAGGAATCTCCCGGCACAGGATTTTCAATATTCATAAGTCCTGCCAGTTTTCCTGCATTTAATGCTTCCAGGTATATTTCTTTATTTACATTATCCTTGAATCCTGTATATATCTTTGAGTCTTTTTCACTCTCAAGGATATACCACATTTCTGTCTTGCCATAGGCTTTATGCCGTTCTTTTGCAATTTTATTGTCAGGATGAACCTGGATAGACAGATCTTCCCTGGCTTCAATTAGTTTTATTAGGAGAGGAAATTCATTTCCGAATTTTTCAAAGATGGCATCTCCTGTGATATCTCCCATATAAACCTCAATAAGTTCTTCTATATTATTGCCGGCAAGAAATCCGTTACTAGCAATTGATAAATTATCAGATACAGCCGATATTTCCCAGCTTTCGCCATATTTTAGTATTGTATCACCCTTTTTATGATATCCGGTAACTAACCTGTTTCCCCCCCAGACCTTTTCTTTAAGCTGTGGTTCAAATTTCAGCGGATAGAGCTCTGACATATTATCAATATATTTTCGACCCTTTATGCTTACTACGGCAAACTTAAGTTTATTAACACTGAAGTTCACTCCAAACTTTTCATTATTTTTGATTGTATATTACAAAAGTACTAATAAATGCTGATAGTAGGTATAGCCGGAGGCACCGGTTCTGGAAAAACAACTGTTGTCAGGAAACTTATGGAAGTTCTTCCAAAGGATCAGGTGGTTGTAATACCACAGGATGCTTATTACAAGGATAATGGCCATCTGCCTCTGGAAGAGAGACAAAAGATCAACTTTGATCATCCCGATTCTGTTGAATTCAGTCTGCTGATCGATCATCTTAAAGAACTGAAAAAAGGTAATCCGGTTAATATGCCAATATATTCATATCTTACCTGCCTCAGGTCGCAGGATTCAATCCCGGTGCAGCCTGCGACAGTCGTAATTATTGAAGGCATATTAATACTATGTGACAGCGGATTGCGTGATATACTTGATATAAAGGTATTTGTTGATGCAGATGCAGATGACAGGCTGGGAAGAGTGATACAACGTGATATTGAAGAACGGGGTCGTAATGTACATATGGTTCTGGAACGTTACCATAATACTGTCAAACCATCTCATCTTCAGTTTATTGAGCCATCGAAACGGTATGCTGATATAATCATTCCCGGAGGTGGAGAGAACCAGGTGGGAATTGATGTACTTGTAACAATTATTGAAAAACATCTTCAGATAAACAACAATAATTATGCTTGATGATATTAAAGTAGTGGATATAATGTTTCTGGACATAGAAACCGTACCTCAGGCTTCTTCACTTGAGAAACTGGATCCTTCATTGCAGGTCCTCTGGGATAAGAAATCAAAGTTATTCCGTTCACCGGAGCAATCAGCGGAAGAGGTCTATGAGAAGGCCGGAATATATTCAGAGTTTGGGAAAATAATCTGTATCTCAGTAGGTTTTATTAATGAAAAGGATCCCTTTAATTTCAGGATCAAATCCTTTTATGGTGATGACGAAAAAAGGCTTTTATCAGAGTTCTCGGATGTTTTGTTGAAATTCTCGAAATCAGGGAAGGAAACTTTATTATGTGCTCATAACGGCAGGGAGTTTGACTTTCCCTATATTGCCAGGAGAATGATAATAAACAGACTTATTATCCCTGAAATCCTGGATAATGCCGGTAAAAAACCGTGGGAGATAAAACTTTTGGATACCATGGATCTCTGGAAATTCGGTGACTATAAAAACTACACCTCACTTGATTTGCTTACTTCGGTACTTGCTATCCCATCACCCAAGGATGATATTGACGGAAGTATGGTTGCGGGGTTGTATTATGAGGAAAAGGATATTGCCAGGATAGTAAAATACTGTGAAAAGGATGTACTGTCAATTGCACGTATTTTGGTCAGGTTCAGGAACCTCCCCGATATTCCGGATGAAAGAGTAGAGTCAGTGACTGTTTTTTAGGTCACCGCCCCCCCCACCCCCCCCCCCCCCCCCCCCCCCCCCCCCCCCCCCCCCCCCCC
>CAZDOM010000117.1:0-8611 GCA_964507015.1 uncultured Rikenellaceae bacterium
TTTTTACAATATGAGATACTCTCTTCAGCTTTCCCCAGCTTTGTATAGAAGCGGCCAGCATTTCGTAACACATATTGATTATCCGGATCAATTTTCAGTGCTTGCCTTATTTTTTCATCAGCTCCTGCAAAATCAAATTCATTATCGAGTAGTTCAGCAATGTTTACAATTGCCACACCGGAGTTGGGATCTAATTCCAGGGCTTTTTGGGCTGTTCTCTTTGCTTCCCTGAATTCAGGTGAAATTGTTGTTAAAGAAAGCCTCCAGTAGCACATTGAAAGATATGTCCATGGTAAAGCAAAAGTGGAATCAAGACTGATTGATTCCTGGAATGCTTTAATTGCTTTTTGTGTATCTTCCCCTTCATTACCAGATCTTTCATAGAAAAACAAGGCTTTAAGATAAGCATCATATGCATCGAGGCTTGCAGCAGGCGCTTTTCCAATTTGTTGCTTTTCATCAGGCGTAATTGCTGCTTCCAGTTCTAAAGCTATGGCTTCTGCAATAGTGGTCTGTATAAGAAAAATATCTCTTGTCTCCTTAATTTCACGTTCATAAGATTCTGCCCACAGGTGCTTGTCTTTATTGCCATCAATTAACTGTACCCTCAAACGAAACGTATTCCCGTATTTTTGTCCGCTGCCTTCTACAATATAGTTTACATTCAGTTTTCTTGCGATTTCAGGAATAGGGGGTTTATCCTTCCCCCTGTATTGTTCAACGGAGGTTCGGGAAACAACACTCAGATCCTTGATTGCCTGCAGGTTATTCAGTATTTCATCCATGATACCATTGATAAAATATTCGTTTTCTTCATCGGGGCTATCGTTGAAAAATGGCAATACGGCTATTGATTTTACCTGTTCTACGGTTGGTTTAGACAATTTGGGGATTATCAGAAGTCCGAGTAGAATCAATATCAGACAACTGAAAGCAATAATTATGTTCCTTGTTTTATGGTTTTGCTTTTTGACTGCCTGTTTCGTCTGAGATATTGTCCCGGCTGCCTTTTCATGCTGTGAGGAACTCTTTATAGCAGTAATAATCTCTTTTACAGCATTAGCGACCTTATTTATCTGGTCGCGGTAATATGTATTGTTGACATTGTCCTGAGGATGATCTTCTTTTGCTCTCAGTGGCCTGTTGACTCCTGCAGATTTATAGATGAATTCAATTCCCCGGAGTACGCCACCAATTACTGATTCAAATAATTCAGTGTCATTATTATCCAGATCATATATCTGTACAGGAAGTACTCTTGATGCAACATTACTATTGGGCAGTTTTACCTTTAATCCAAACTGATCATGTGAAGCCTGGTCAACAAATGCTTTAAATTCATGTTCCCATGCAAAGGATTTCGGATCGCAATAAGTACGTGATATTATGGGGATAAAGACCAGGCATTTCAACTTTTCCTTCAGGGATTCATCTACATCATGTGTTTCAAGAAGACCGTCGTGAGGATTAATGTCAAAATAGACGCTTATATCCTCTTTGAATGTCGATTCAAGCTCTGCCTTCAATGCTTCAACGAACTCACTAACCCATCCATCTCCTTTGTTATCCTTCTGACGGTAACTGATGAAGATGTCGTAATTGTATCCTGGTATAAGGCTGGCCATGGCAGAATTTGTTGTTGATTGTGTTAAAGTTAAGAAAGATAATCATTCAAGACAAAAAAACCTGACAGCACCCAAATATGTATTATAAAAAAATTTACCACGGATTTCACGGAGAAACACGGATTAGATTCGATGATATCTCCGTGTAACTCTGTGTTATCCGTGGTTAATAATATTTCTTAAATTTGATATAAATTATTAATTGTGAAAAAGATATTTCCTGTTTTGATAATAATCCTGGGAGTCATATTGTCTGACTCTGCCAGAGCTCAGGTTTCGGTTAAAAAGCTCTGGCCGGAAAAAATACCCGGTGCGATCAGTAATGATGATTATGCTGAAAAAGCAACGAGTAGTGAGGGTTTTGAAACAATGTTTTCAAAGGTTACAGATCCTGCGCTTTATGTATATCTGCCACCTGCTGATAAGGCAACTGGTACAGCTGTCCTCATATGTCCCGGGGGAGGATACTCAGTTCTTGCATTTGACCACGAAGGACACCAGATTGCACGATGGCTGAATGAGAATGGTATAGCTGGCATTATTCTTAAATACAGGTTACCCTCCGATCTTATTATGAAAGATAAATCTATTGGACCACTTCAGGATGCGCAGGAGGCCATGCGTACAATACGCCGAAATGCAGGAAAATGGAATATCAATCCAGAAAAGATAGGAGTGATTGGTTTCTCGGCAGGAGGCCATCTGGCTTCAACACTGTCGACCCATTACGATGTCCCGGTTTATGTATTGAAAGATGATATTAGTGCCCGTCCGGATTTTTCGATACTTATTTACCCGGTCATAACAATGGATACTTCATTTACTCATATGGGATCGAGGAGAAATTTACTTGGAGAAAACCCTGATGAAGAAGCAGTTGAACGATTCTCCAACGAAAAGCATATTACCAGTGATACCCCACCGGCTTTCCTGGTACATTCCGGTGATGATAATGCAGTGCCGGTGAAGAACAGCATTATATATTACGAAGGATTGCAAAAATATGAGATTCCGTCAGAGCTCCATATTTTTCAAAAAGGAAGTCATGGATATGGACTTGCTACCGACCAGGCAACTCAATCAGCCTGGCCGGAACTGTGCCTGCAATGGCTAAAGGCATCAGGTTTCTGATAAATAATATATTATGATTGGGTCTTTTTGATCTTTTTTTACCACGGAGTCACACAGAGTTTCCACATAGTTACACGGAGCTAGAAACAGTGTAACTCCGTGTTTACTCCGTGACCTCCGTGGTTAATAATTTTATTATTAGTTTGTTAAAATCTCACTTGACCCTTTTTCAAGGTTGAAGCACAGAATTGAACCTGCTTTGTCTGAATACCATGTTCCGTCTTTCAAAGCTTTGTCATCCTTTACTCTGGTTAAAGGCTTTTCATCCCTTCCGGTCTTGATACGGGGATTACGGACAGAAGTATTCAATCTTACAGTAAAGCCAGGAGTAGCAAATGGGGCTTTTAGCATTAGATTATTCTTTTCGGGAGTCATAGTGGTCAGCTCCTTCGCAGCCCAGTACCTTGAGATTTCACTCAGCTTCATCCAGATGAGATTATCATATTTCTGGTCAAGCCTCTTTTTGACCTTTTTCAGTATGTTGAATCCGGTCTTTTCACCATTGAAATAGACTCCCGGCCAGTGGCATACAATTATTGCTGGCTCGCCGCTCTCAATAACCTCGATCATTCTTCCTGAAGCCAGGTCTTCTGTAATAAACTTGTCTGCGCTGCCCGGAACGAGTCCATCCCAGCCGCCAAACCAGTCATCAGTACAACCTATGATCGATACGACACATTTAGGATCATTCCCATCAAGATCTGAAGGAAATAATACATGGGGTGCAACACTTTTATCCTTTTCAGTAAAAACATCCCGGAAATAATGTGGAATTTCTGCACCATATACATCCCTGACTGCTTCAAGTGTGCTCAGGGCAAGATTATCCTGGTTACGGCTGCCATACCCTCCGGGAGTTGTTAATCCCTCACATACCAAGCTTGCCTCCTTGAGAATAGAAAGTGCATAAGCCTGGTAAGCAGCAAGTTCATCAACACTTTTAGTCTGGCTCCATTCCCAGTTTTCCATATAATCGGGAGTTGCATAAGGATAGGGTCGCCCGGTTTTTAAGTCAATAACACGTGTGTGACATACCATCTCAGGATGTATATCCCAGTTGGGTACTATGACTTCCCTGACCAGGTCCAGGCTATTTTTCAGCTCCCGCTCTGTCCAGCCGGGAATGAACCTGCTTACCCAGCCTGTACATGCAGGATAGGGGACAATCGTATATTTCCCCTTAACCCCGTTTTCTATAGCCCATTCTCCAAACTCCCTTACAAAAGTGTCAGGTATTTCGCGGGGCAGTTTCCTCCAGTCCTGTTTATACTGTTCAGGAAATACTTCTCCGAACTGCGGAATACCGAAATAGGCCAGATTAACAAGACATGTTGAATCGTCAATAATAAGGCTTATCGGCACACGGTTGTATGGATTCAAAACTTCTGCAGAAATGGCAGTGCCAGGTAACAAATCGAGTTTATGGGAAGATGCAGCGGCAACACTTCCCATACCGGCCATTTTAACAAAGGAGCGCCTTGAGATATTCATTTTAAAAAGAATTTATCGGTTCTCAGGAGGAAAATTACTTAAAAATGAGGAAATTCAGTAATGTGACATCTGTTAAGTTTAATAATTTTGTAATAGAAGAAGGAAGTAACTTAAAATGGAGGATAAAATTCTTTACAGGATACATGTCAAAGGGAGGGTTCAGGGTGTTGGATTCAGGTGGAGTGCCGTAAGGGAAGCCAGAAGGCGGGGTATTACAGGATTTGTAAAGAACCAGTATGACGGGAGTGTTTATATTGAAGCCGAAGGATCACAGGAAAAGTTGCTTGATTATGTAGAATGGTGCAGTAGGGGACCCGGTTCGGCACATGTGAAATCGGTGACTGCAGATCCCGGCGAGGTGGAAAATTATACGGATTTCACAGTTGAATATTGAAGATTTCGGATTTCGGATTGTGGATTATTTCATAATGGATAGATTATTTCTATTAGTCCCAGTGCATTCTTTATTGCATAACCATGAAAATCATTATTGAAGAACACCCATACTTTTTTGCCATCATTGAGCCAGCCTGATATTTTTTCGATATATTGTTGAAGATCATTTTCACTGTAATCTGAGGCATACAATTGCTCACGGCCATGTAGCCGGAGATAGATAAAATCCGTTGTAATTGCCTCATGATAAGGATAGCGTTTCCCGGAATCGGCAATTACCAAAGACAACCCATATTGCGAAAGCAAATCAAAAAATCGATTATTGATCCATGTTTTGTTCCTTATTTCTATGGCAAAGCGGTACTGCTCATATTGCTGTTTAAGTAATTCCAGGAAATATATGATCCGTGGTTCGTCATATGATAGCTGGGGTGGTAACTGTACAAGTACAGGACCCAGTTTCCCTTGCATCCCTTCAAATACTTCGAAGAATTTCTGAAGGGGTTCTTCTGCATTTAACAGCTTCAACTGGTGTGTTATAAAACGGCTCAATTTTGGGCAGAACATAAAAGAATCCGGAGTACGGTCCATCCATCCTGTAACTGTTATTTTCATCGGCAGATGGTAAAAACAGGAGTTCAGTTCAACACAGCTGAACCTCGTAGTATAGTATTCAAGGTATTTATCAGGTTTCAGATCCTCCGGATAGAAAATCCCATGCCAGTGTTTATAGCTCCATCCTGAAGTTCCGATATACAGATCTGGAGATTTCAATTTAATCAGAAAAGGCCTTCTTTACTTCTTCGATAAAAACAAACAGGTAATGATCATAACTGTAAGGCTTTAAATCCCAGCTTTTTTGAAGGATTTCCAGTGCTTCCTTATATTTGCCCTGTTTATATAAACCTTCTCCTTTAGTGTAATAATAAAGATATTCATCAGGACTTAATTCGATAGCTTTATCAATTAATTGCATGGCTTCTTCAACATTTCGATCTGTATTTATTAGAAAGGAGGCAAGATTGTTAATGTATTGAGGGACATCCGGTCTTAATAAGAAAGCTTTACGCAAATATTCTTCTGCCTTATCCGGCATTTCTGTTTCCATGTAAATATTAGCAAGATTACTTGAAATATATGCTTCAGACGCTGAATTTATCTTTAAAGCAGAAATGTATTTCTCAATGTAATTTTCTGTTTCTTCCACCTTATTTTCAGATAATTCCAGGATAGCTTGTCTGAAAATAAGGCTGTTATCATCAGGAAAATCCTTTTCTGCTTTACTGTAAAGCATCCTTTCTTTTTTAAACTGACCTGTTAAATGATATAATTTTCCAAGGCCGGTATAGCTTGCAACCCACCTGGGTCTTACACCCCATTTGTCATATATTTCAAGCTCTTTTTCACATAAAGAAATTGCTTTATCATATTGATTCAATGCTTGGTATGCATTCGCAAGGTTGGAATATGGAACCGGCATCTGATCATCAAAATCAATAATCATACTCCAGTATTTAATATCTTCATATATTGTTTCAAAATATGTTGAATACAAAGCATCTGCATATAACCTTTCAAGCAAGGACATATTATCTCTTTTATTATACACGCGCAGGCTCCATTCTTTGGCTTTGTCACTAATACCCAGATGGGCATATGAATAAGCAAGAAGACGCATTGCCTCGGTAAAATTTGTATCTATTGCAATGGCTTTAAGATACCAGTCATTTGCAGTATTAAAATCGAGTGAATAAAAAGCCTGATTTCCATAAAGATAATATCTGTAAGCTTCAGATGAATGAGTAGAGATTAACGGCCGGAAATCCGTTACTATTTCCTTTTCCATTACAGACATTATCAGGAAATCTTTTATCAGTGTTGATAATGAATCAATCATTTGAAATATTTCTACCTCCGAATTTCCTTCCAACTGGAAAGATTTAAAAGCTTCTTCAGTCCTTGAATTTACCAGTTGAGCATTAATTCGTATTATTGAACCTGCCTGGCTAATGCTGCCTGAGATATAAATATTCGCATCAAGGTCACGCGAAATGGATCCGGCAATAGAAGGTGTGATAGAAGCGTAATTTGTCAAACCTCTGCCCTGGATTACTCCATTAACGGATTCGGATTGTTTTACAGTCAGGTCTTCTGAGAAATTGGAAAGATAGCTTATTACGTTGTCTTTTATTCCATCCTGCCATACATTCCAGATAGTATCATTTGTCCTGTTACGAAACGGCATCACAGCTACTGAAAGTCTTCCATCGGATGATTTTAATCTTTTCAGGCTGTCTCCTTTAAATATTTTCGGGTATAATAATATTCCTGCAATAATTAGTACAGCCAGAACAGAAATAACTGATAATGATATTTTTGTAATTGAAACAGGTGCTTGTTTTTTCCCCGGATCGGATTCTTCAACAGCCTTCTTCTTCTCCTCTGAATTATAGCTTGATTTTTCTTTTGGTTCTGCGAGTGTACCGGATTTTATTCCTGAAATAATTTCGTCAATAGCATTTGCAACCTTGTTTACCTGAATTCGGTATCTGGTACCGTTTAAATTTCTCTTTTCATCATCATCAGAAGAAAGCGGTTTGTTTACCCCGGGTTCTTTATAAATAAATTCAACTCCCCTGAGTACGCCACCCAAAACCGATTCACATAATTTGATATCCTCATTATACAGATCATGAATACGCACAGGAAGAACCCTGCTTGCTACATTACCATTTGGTAATTTAATTTTTAATCCATACTTATCATTTGAAGCTTGGTCAATAAATGCCTTGAACTCATGTTCCCATGCGAAAGATTTCGGATCGCAATAAGTACGTGATATTATGGGAATAAAAACGAGACATTTCAGTTTCTCCTTCAGGGATTCATCCACATCATGCGTTTCCAATAAACCATCATGCGGATTAATGTCGAAATAGACACTTATTTCTTCTTTGAAAGTTGATCCAAGCTCTCCCTTCAGGTTATCCACAAATTCAGAAACCCAGCCGTCATGTTTATTATCCTTCTGGCGGTAGCTAATAAAAATGTCATATTCATATCCGGGGATGAGGCTGGGCATGTTAATTTTTATTGTTCAGAGTGATAAAGTTAGGAAAGATAAGGATACAAGACAAATAAATCGATTGAACTGAAGCCAAAATTAGTTTGTCTAATATAGACAAAACAACATATTATATTCACCACGGATTACACAGATTTACACGGATTAAACCGTGTTCTTATCCGTGTAACTCCGTGTTCCTCCGTGGTTAAAAATTTACTTTATTCAACCCGGATTGGGAAGAGAGCATTAAATAACAATTTATAAGTTGCAGGTGTTGATGCCCTGAACTGTGGATTGAAAGAGTAGAGGATAATCTCTCCCTTTCCTTTTTTGAGCCAGATCATTGCGGGCTTTTCCGATAACAATTCTTCCTTCTCGCAGTAACCGCTCATAAGTATCTCCTTTTCAGCGAATGTACCTATTACCCTGCGGTCCATATCGAAACGCGGCACTGTTGTATTGAAAAGTGGATTACCACGATAAAAAACACCCACTTCTTCCGGCATACCCAGCGTTAAGGGATGATCCTGCTTCAGCTTCATGCATACCAGTGAGCCCGGGACAAGCAGTCCCTCTCTTCTGGCCTGATCTGCCACATTTGAAAACGGAAGCATGAATTCTTCTTTCTTATCTTTATCAAGGGTTATTTCCAGCATACCTGTAAACAAGTCTGTTGATTGTCCCCATGAGATAACTTTACCACCACCATTGACAAACAGCATAAGCTTATCAAGTCCTTTTTTACCCATACCCTTTAGATAATCAGGATGATAGCTGCTCATGTAGGGATTCGTCTCAGATCCAGGCTTTCCGGTCATAAGGTAGTTTTTACCTGTGCCGGGGAAGATTACAATATCATAATTTTTGACAAAGTCTGTCTTTTCAAACTCATCGGGATGTA
>CAZDOM010000118.1:0-8086 GCA_964507015.1 uncultured Rikenellaceae bacterium
CCTTCTGATCCGTAGTCAGATGCTCTATTCAGTTAAGCTACGGGACCTTTTTCAGATCGCAAATATAAAAAAAAGTACTTAAAGTGCCTAAAGTTAGGAGTACTTAGAGTTTTGAAATAGCTTTGACAACATTAGGTACTCTAAATACTTTATTATTTTAAATCTCGGGAATATTATTTACTTTTAATCTTCTGAATTTAGTGGATTAATAATTTTTTAACTAATTGATAATCAATATTAAATAAAATAAATATGAAAAAAGTTGCAAGCATAATACTAAAGGTGTTGATAGGACTTATCATTCTCATTCTTGTTCTTCTTTTTACTGTTCCTGTAATCTTCAAGAGTAAGATAAAGACAAAAGTTGAGCAAGTAATCAATGAATCAGTAAATGCCAGTGTAAAGTTTGATGATTATAATCTGGGATTTTTCAAGAACTTCCCGAACCTGTCATTTTCTCTTAAAGGTGTGTCAGTAGTTGGAGTGGATAAGTTTGAAGGAGATACTCTTGCCGGGTTTAAATCATTTGACCTGGTTTTTAACCTGTCAAGTCTTCTTAAAAAATCTGGATATGAGGTGAAATCAATTATACTCGACAGGGCTGTGATTAATGCTATTGTTCTTGAAGATGGTTCGGCTAACTGGGATATTGCCAAAGAATCTGGTGAAGCAGAGGTCGAAGAGGTAGAAATTATTGAACCGGCTGAAGCAGCAGAACCATCAGAACCATCAGCCTTGAAAGTCTTGCTTCGAAAATTTGCTATAAAGAATAGTACGTTATCATATACTGATAATATGTCAAATATGTCGGCGCTGGTGACGGATCTCAATTACAACCTGACAGGTGATATGTCGGCTAGTGAAACTGACCTTGATATGACTTTGAAAATTGGAGGAGTCAGTTTTATTATGGATGGTATCAGGTATCTGAACAGGGCAGTTATTGATTCAAGAATCGGAGTCATCGCTGATCTGGAAAATTTTAAATTCACATTGGCAGAGAACTATTTTTCTCTGAATGATCTGAAACTCAATTTCTCAGGAACAGTTTCAATGCCTGGTGATGATATTGAAACAGATCTCCGGATAGGAACTGACCAGACTACTTTCAAAACACTACTTTCACTGATCCCGGTAGTTTATATGACAGACTTTGAGGGTCTTAAGGCTTCTGGTCAATTTGCTTTAAAAGGCCTCGTTAAAGGTATCTATAGCGAAGCAGACAGCACTCTGCCTGATGTAAACATTTCACTGTCAGTTATAGACGGATTGATAAGCTATCCTGATCTCCCTGAAAAAATAAGTAATATAAATATCAATGCAGGAGTTATTATGGATGGAACGGATATGGACAAGACAACAGTTTCCATTGATCTTTTCCATTTTGAGTTGGCAGGGAACCCTTTCGATATGACATTTAATCTTGTAACACCTATGAGTGATCCCGATTTTAAAGGATCATTTAATGGAAAAATTGATCTGGATGCACTTACAAATGCCGTTCCTATTGACAGTATAAGTCTTTCCGGCTTAATTGATATGTCCGTAAATATGGCCGGAAAACTATCAATGATAGAGAAAGAACAGTATGATAGTTTCAAGGCTGAAGGGAATATTGGAATTCAAAAAATGCTTGTAGCAATGACAGGTTATCCTGAAGTAAGAATAGATGAAGCAGGATTCGGATTCACACCAGCTTTCGCTGCAATGACTAAAGGAGATATTACGATCGGGGATAAAAGTGATTTTAGTATAACAGGCAGTATTGAAAATTATATTCCTTATATATTTAAAAATGAGACTATTAAAGGGAAATTGGTATTACGGTCAAAACTTATTGATGCCTCAGATATCCTTTCAAAAATAGCTATTGATACCACAGAAGTTGTTGAAGATACAACATCGCTTGCACTGATAAGAGTACCTGTAAATATTGATTTCGATTTTGATGCACTTATAAATGATTTCACTTACGATAATATTAAGGCACAGAATATAAAGGGACATATTATTGTCAGAAACGGAGTGCTAAGTATCAGGGAAACAGGGTTGAATATCCTTGGAGGTTCCATTGTTATGAATGCCGATTATGATACGCGGGACTCTCTTAAACCGATTATGAGAGGTGATTTCAATATGAAGAATATAGGTATTAAGGATGCATTCACAACGTTCAATACAGTGCAGAAACTTGCTCCAGCAGCAGGTGGTATTGAAGGTAAAATGAATCTGAACCTTGAATTTGAGAGTCTTCTGGGTAGTGATATGATGCCGATAATAGGATCCATTTTAGGTGGAGGGAAACTACAGGCCAAGGAAGTTACCCTGGTTGAGTCAAAAACATTTGACACCATGAAGGGAGTACTTAAGCTCAGTGATAAATACAGCAATACCTTCAGGGATATAAATGCAAGCTTCAAGATAAAAGATGGCAGAGTCTATGTCAGTCCTTTTGATACAAAAGTCGGAAATATAAAGATGAATGTAAGTGGAGACCAGGGACTTGATCAGACCCTTAATTACCTGATTAAGACAGAAATACCCAGAGCTGATCTTGGAAATTCAGTAAATGCATTGATAGATAACCTGTCATCACAGGCCGCTGCTTTTGGTATTAATTATAAGCCGGCAGATGTCCTCAAGGTTAATGTAAGGGTAACAGGTGTATTTGGAAAACCAATAGTAATGCCAGATTTTGGCGGTTCTTCCGGTGAAGGTTCAGCAGTCTCAGGAATAAAAGAGGTCGCTAAGGAGACTGTGAAGAAAACGATAGATAAAGCTGTAGATACAGGTAAGGAAAAAGCACGACAGGAGGCAGAGGAACAAGGCAATAAGCTGATTGCTGAAGCAGAAGCCAGGGCTCAGCAAATACGTGATGAAGCTGCCAAAGGTGCTGAAAAGATAAGAGAGGAAGCAGAAACGCAGGCTCAGAAACTTACTGACGGGGCTGCATCAAAGGGAGCAATAGCAAAAATGGCTGCTCAAAAAGGAGCTGATGCTCTGAGAAGTGAAGCAGATAAAAAAGCAACTGCTCTTGTCCAGGAAGCTGATGAAAGAGCAACAAAGCTGGTCGATGAGGCTAAAGTGAAGAAACAGGAATTGATTGATAAAATTTAATAGTACATATAACCAACCCCTCAAGCCCCTCTTTATTCATGACCTCACCCCAACCCCTCTCCCAAGGGAGAGGGGCTAAATCCTTATATAAATTTAGATTTATATATTAATATATGTATCAAAAAAATATTAGAACAACTCCCCCTTCTCTCTCCGGGAGAAGGGGGTTGGGGGGATGAGGTCGATAATTCAAGAGAGAGCAAAAGGATTGAATACATATATCCAATAATAAAAAAGGCCATTCAATTTGAACAGCCCTTTTTTTAATTTTTCAGGTTTATTAGAATTTCTTCTCTTTTATCCTGGCTTTCTTACCGGTAAGATCGCGGATATAGAATATTCTTGCTCTTCGTACTTTCCCGTGTTTGTTTATTTCGATCTTATCTATAAATGGAGAAGCTATCGGAAAAATTCTTTCAACACCAATATTACCTGATATTTTTCGTACAGTAAATGTTTCGGTATGACCTGTTCCGGCTCTCTGTATTACAACACCACGGAACTGTTGAATCCTTTCCTTGTTACCCTCACGGATTTTATAATGTACTGTAATTGTATCACCAGCTGAAAATTTGGGATACTCACTCTTAACAGCATATTCCTTGTCAATAACATCCATTAAACTCATCACAAATAATATTTTGTATTCAATAAATAGGTCTGAAAAATCGGTCGCAAAAATAATTATAATTTTTATATTACGCAATCTCCATGTTAAAATGTTTCACAATAAAGCTTCAGTGCACCTATTATAAGGTACTAGGTACTTGGTACTGGGTGCTCGGTCGATTTGTTATGATTTCCATTTTTTTCTACATACTGAATATAGCTGTTTATCATCCGCCCAAGTTTATCATAATCTTCTTCATAATCCTTAAATTCCTTTAGATCAGGATATATTGTTTTGATCGACAATATATGATTTGTGGTTTCGTCGCATGAAGCAATAGCATAAGTTAGATACTTGATGTAGTCTTGTTTATATTTTCTTCTTCCATATCCCTCAACAATAGTATCCTTTACACCTTTTGAGGATCTTCTGATCTGACTTCCTTGTTCAAATAATTCAAAGTTTGGCAGTTTCAAGGAAGCATGATGAATTTTTATAGATATATCAAAAGCTAACTGATATATCTCCAAATCCTTGTAACTACTCATGGTAATATTATTAGAATACTTTAAAAAAAATACTTCATTTTAATCAATCACAGATGCCAATCCCTAATTGACAAGGATTCAGTAGCCTGCCCAGCACCTAGCACCCAGCAACCGTTTAATGTCCCCCTTCTCCGACAACTATCAATTTATCCCCTGTATCCTGTATCACTGATTTCTTCCATGAATCAGGGTAGCCGGGCTGATCCGGAAAGGCCGGATAACCTTCCGGTGATCTTTCAAATTTACCCTCTTTCTCCTTCTTGATATTGCCATCCATATATTTTACCAGGAGATATTCACTTAGTGCCTTCCATTTATTAAATGTTGTCTGAGCGCTCTTCAATGAATAATCAGTTAGGTATTTCCTTGCTTTCCAGACATCATTTTTATATAGTTCACCTGCCGAATTGTCGATATCTTTTATTTTTTCAGTGAATCCTGATTCAAGTTCTTTCTGTACTTTAACTGCATCGGTACTTATGAGATCATAGCGTGAATAGCAGAAATTGGCGACCTGGTTAAAGAGCCAGAAAGCAGAGGTTGGTGAATATGTAAGAAGGTCCCCATTGCCAACCTTATAACATTCAGGTACTTCGAGAATTCCACAATACATGGGAGTGAAGACTGTAGTTGCTGCATCATCAACACCAAACCAGAAAATACCGCCGATAGGATCAGGAAGCCAGTTACGACTTTCTGCAACAAAAACAAAACCTGTCTGCTGTGTAGCTGTTGCTCTTTCGTTACAGTATTCATGACCTTCCGGATTATCCGATACTTTCCATGAAAGAGGACGCCAGCGATACGGGGCAGCGAATGGTCCTGCACCAATATCTGTTCTCATATCGAAAGAAGTACCCTCAAGATGGTCGCGCATGAAATTCATAAGGTCATAATTCGATATCTTACGATTGGGCTTGATCCATAGGGGCATCCGTTTACTGAGATCATGTCCTGATACATAATTGATATATTGATCCATGTCATCACTGACAGCTCTGAAAAATGACCAAACACGCATTTCGCAATATCTTGCTCCCGAGAAGGAAATAGGATTATAGGTATCAGAAAAACTGAAATCTTTGTCTGCACCCGTATACAGGTTATTTGCTCTGGCTACATCGATAACATCATATGCATATACACATTCTACAACCGGATCAAAGATTCTGCTGAGATCTTTTGAGGTAATTGCAATGCTGTTTTTCTTACCTGTGGCCAGCGGAAAAGTCTGTATCCTTGCCTGATTTGCATGTGCTGATATATATCCATCAGGGATACGACGTGCTACCCAAACTGCTCCTTTATTCCCCGGACCCTTTCCAATAATCTCAAGAATCCATGCTTCATTCTGATCAGCAATTGAAAATGATTCTCCTGAGCTTGCATAACCATATTCTGAGACGAGTTCAGAAATGACCTTGATAGCCTCACGTGCATTTTTTGCTCTCTGCAATCCAAAATAAATAAGGGTGCCATAATCAACGATACCCTCAGGATTAACCAGACTTCCAATTCCTCCATATGTTGTCTCTCCTATAGAAAGCTGGTGTTCATTCATATTACCGACAACAGAATAAGTATGTAGAACCTGGGGAATTCTTCCTTTTAATTTCTGGGTATCCCATTCAATAACATCTACCATGCTGCCAGCAGGGTAATCTCTTGCGGGCCAGAAATATAGTTCACCATAAAGTACGTGAGAGTCAGCCGAATATGTAATCATTACTGATCCATTTGTGGAGGCTCCTTTAGTTACCAGGAAATTTGTACATGCTTTTGAAGATTGCTGTGTTATAAATCCAGCGATAAGCACCATTAATAGTATTGATGTTAGTTTTTTCATATTTTATTCTTGATTTAAATATTAAGTTAATTTTTTAAAAGTTTGCAATTGGCAGTATGCAGTTGGCATTCAAATGTGAAGAATTGCCAACTGTTTTTTGCCAACTGCTATTTTTTTGTTTTACGAATCCTGCAAAGATAACAAGTCAGGGAATATTTCAAAGTGGGATTATATCAACTTGAGGATATTGATGATATTTTTTATTTTTTCGGGATCTGCCACTTTTTTGGAAAGCCCGGATATCCTGTCAATTATTACAAAGTCCCTTCTGACGGTCATATTGCTTTCAATAAGTTTCATCCCTGAAAGGTGAAATTCTGTTGCTCCAGTGCCTTTAGCAATTTGTTCAATATTTGATTCATCGATTCCGCTTCCTGGCATAATTATAATTTTTGAACTCGCTTTTTTTATCAGCTCATTGATCAGTTCAGTTCCTTCAGCGGCAATGTTTTTTTGGCCTGAAGTAAGAAGCCTGTTTGCTCCTGATGAAATTACATTCTGCAATCCTCTAAAAGGGTCAGTACACATATCAAAAGCCCTGTGGAAGGTAGTTGTCATAGGTTGTGCCAGTTCTGTCAGTTTCGCAGTACGTTCAATATCAATTTCTCCATCGAGTCTGAGAATCCCGATTACAATACCATTTACACCATATTCACCGCAAATCTCAATATCACGTCTCATGATATCATACTCGTGATCAGAATATAAAAAATCTCCGCCCCTGGGTCTTATTATTACGTGAAGATCAATTGACAGGTTTTCACGTGCTGATGATATGATACCGCTCGAAGGAGTTGTGCCTCCCTCAAACAGGCTGTTGCATAATTCAATACGATTAGCTCCGGCTGCCTGGGCATTGACAGCAGATTCCACACTATCAACACAAATTTCGATTTTAAATTCCATCGTGGTTCTATTCTGGTTCTTAAAATTACTGATTTTTTTCTTATAATTGTGATTATAAAAAATGTAAAATTATGAAACCTACACTACTCGTTTTAGCAGCCGGTATGGGAAGCCGCTATGGAGGGAATAAACAGCTTGATGAAGTAGGCCCTTCCGGCGAAACAATTATTGATTATTCAATCTATGACGCTATCAGGGCAGGTTTTGGCAAAATAATATTTGTCATCCGACGCGATATAGAAGAGCAGGTAAAAGAAAGATTTGTTGCACGATTGAAGGATAAAATAATAGTTGATTATGTTTTCCAGGAGATTACCAATCTGCCGGAAGGAGTTAAAGTCACTCCGGAAAGGCAAAAACCATGGGGGACAAGTCACGCTATTCTGGTTACCAGGGATAAAATAAAAGAACCATTCGGTGTGATTAATGCTGACGACTATTATGGTGTGGAGTCTTTTAGAATTTTATATGATTTTCTCACTACTGACAAAGACCCCATTTGTTATTGTATTGTTGGTTATAAACTTGGGAATACCCTATCGGATCATGGTCATGTTAACCGCGGTGTATGTGAGGTTGGAGATGACGGATTGTTAAGGGATATAGCGGAAGTACGACAGATCGAAAAGACCAGGGATGGTGCCAAAGCCCCCGGTGCTGATGGAAAAGAAGTATTTTTTTCTGGTAATGAAGTTGTTTCAATGAACCTTTTTGGATTTAAACCTTCGTGCTATAATTTTCTTGAAAGGGAATTCAGAAATTTCATAGATAAACATGGAATGGATCCCAAATCAGAACTGGATATTCCTACATCACTCGACATATTCGTGAAAAATGGTGATCTGACAATTAAGGTTCTTCAGAGCAACGAAAGATGGTTTGGTGTTACATACAGGGAAGATAAGCCTTTTGTTGTTGACAGTATAAGACAGATGATCAGAAAGGGTATTTATCCTGCGAGGGTAAATTAACCTCCCAACCCCAGTTGGATGAAGATGACCCCCCAACCCCAGTTGGGTGGAGATGACCCCCCAACCCCAGTTGGATGAAGATAAACCG
>CAZDOM010000119.1:0-7921 GCA_964507015.1 uncultured Rikenellaceae bacterium
CAAATATAAATTGAGTCTCCAATTTTGGAACGCAAAAATAAGGCTTTTTTATGTATATTATCAAACAATTGGAATATTTTTTAGATTATTCTTTTTTATTGTGTTTCACTCTTAAGCTATTATATTAAATAATAATTGTTAACGTCTATAGGAAAGACGCAAAAACAGGGCCATTCGTTGCGTAGAATCACATAAAAATTCGTCTGTTTGTCAAAGAAATTCGATAATTCGTCAAATAGCAGACTGACCCCCGGTCCCGCTGAAGCGGAACCACCCCCTTTAGGGGGGTTGGGGGGTCAGGGTTCCAATATCAGTTCATCCGAATCTTTCAGTTTTTTTCCGGCACTTAATATTCTGGCACCGATCCGGCATTTCAGGCATCTTCTTTTTTTGCAGTAATTGTTCCTGAGGTGGATCAACGCCTGGGAATCAAAGGCTGTTCTTGTTTTTATTCCTGCTGATTGCCATTCCTCTATTATCGAGTTTTTCTCAGGATCTGTCTCCTCTAAAAAAGAGAGTGCCCGTTCACAAATACTGTCTGAATCCCTGTACCTGCCAAGAACAAATATAAGTGGAATTACTGCATTAATAAGGAAGATATCTGCAGCTTGTGATCCAGTGATCTTGGGATAAGATCTGCTTGTTTTTCCGAATACGAAATGATCATCCCAGTACTCAGAGGCCCGGACTTCAAACGGCTCTTTAAGCTCTTTTATTCCACTGGCTTCCATCACCCTGGAAAACAGCCCTCCGGTAACTGTCAGCATTGCTGCCAACTGGGCAATACGAACAGTGGGGAAATTAGCTGGCCGTAACCGGGAAAACTTCCAGATCCAACCATCTAAAGGATTCAGTGAATACTTGGATGATAACACTTTAAACTCTTTTATCAAATCAATATAATAGGTATCATTTATTGCCTCCCTGAAAAGCTTTTCCTCAAGTAAACCGGCTGTACCAAAAAGTAAAGTCTCAACCTGAAACAGGTTATCGGAATGTTTACGTATTATCCTGAAAGGCAGTGATGATGCAAGCATTTCAAAGGGTTCCCTGTTTACCCTGAACCCGAAGTAACGTGTAAGCATCCTGTAAAATGTTTCATCCCAGTCATTTCCGGTTTCAGTAAAAACCTTCATAATCTGTTCCGATTTTCCCTGTAAACGTTCAATTACCAGTGTACTGAACCAGTGATGGATATAGAAACTATCCAGTTTGCTGATCTCTGACTGGCAGGCTATTACAAACGGATTGTTAACAAGAGAAGTATACTTGTCGAAAATCAGCGGATTGAATATCAGCTCCGTAGTAAGTATCTCTTCACCCCTGGTATTAAAGACTTTTTTATCATTCTCTGCCACAATATGAAGTATGACATTATCATAGGCAGGATCATTATTATGCCCGTGAATACTCCATTGAGATGAACGAATATGAATCTCAATATTCCCTGCCCATTCTGTATCGGCTATTCGAAGTCTGGCATTAAAAAAATCGGGGCCGGCATCACGATTGTATTCCCCCGGATTATTAACAATAATTCTATTACCTTCATTATCAAGCAGTTTATCGGGATCATATAAGCTGTATTTCCATAAATAATGGAGAAATTCCTCTTTCACTTCAGCACGAGTTAATTAAACAGCGAGAAAATAAAGATAGGAAATTTACTTTTAAAAAGGCAGGAATTAACTTAAAAGATTATATAAGGTTTTTTTCTGAGAGATAACCCTCCATTTCCATCTGTACCTCCCTGGCTTTTTGGCCGGCCACTTTATCAAATCTCTCAGTATTATCGGCAAAAATAATTCCCCGTGAAGAGTTAACAAGCAGGCCACACTTATTGTTGAGTCCGTATTTTGATACTTCTGCAAGGCTTCCTCCCTGTGCACCAATGCCAGGAATCAGAAGGAAATGGTCAGGTACAATCTTACGTATTTCTCTTATAGTCTCAGCACGGGTTGCACCTACCACAAACATCATATTATCAGTTGTCCCCCATTTTTTTGCCACAGTAAGAACTCTTTCAAAAAGTTTAATACCTTCATCATTATGATACTGGAAATCATCAGCACCTTTATTTGATGTCAGTGCCAGTAATATGGCCCATTTATCCTCATAGGAAAGAAAAGGAGCAACAGAATCCTCACCCATATACGGAGTAACCGTTACAGCATCAAAAGGCATGTTTTTCAGGAATGCCTGTGCATACATTTTGGAGCTGTTACCAATATCTCCTCTTTTAGCATCGGCAATTACATAAATATCGGGATACCTCTTTTTAATATATTTTAGAGTTGATTCAAGGGAAATCCATCCATCAGAACCTCTTGACTCATAAAATGCAACATTAAGTTTATAGGCAACTGTATACTGTTGAGTTGCTTTTATAATCCTTTTGTTAAATTCAAATACCGGATCTTTTTCGTTTTTGAGAAAAGAAGGGATCTTATCAAATTCCGTATCAAGACCCACACATAAAAATGATCTTTTTCGGATGATGTTGTTAAATAACTGTGTACGATTCATCTTCGGATCCTTATATATTACTATCTTTCAGCTGCTCTGCATTTTCTGCCATCTGAAGTTTATCTATCACCTCCCGGATATTTCCATCCAGCAGATATGGTAAATTGTACATTGTCAGGTTGATCCTGTGATCTGTCATTCTACCCTGAGGATAATTGTAGGTTCTTATTTTTGCAGATCTGTCACCTGTTGAGACCATTGTTTTTCTCCTGTGTGATACTCCGTCGAGGTATTTCTGGTATTCCAGATTATATAACCTCGTTCTCAACTCCTTAAGGGCCTTGTCATAGTTCTTAAGCTGTGATTTTTCATCCTGGCAGGTAACAACAATTCCTGTTGGAATATGGGTCAGACGTATGGCAGAATAGGTTGTGTTTACTGACTGTCCGCCAGGGCCTGATGAACAATAGGTATCTTTTCTGATATCTTCCGGTTTAATTACAACATCAAATTCATCAGCTTCAGGAAGAACTACCACTGTAGCGGCAGATGTATGTACCCTCCCCTGAGTTTCGGTCTGAGGTACTCTCTGAACCCTGTGCACACCTGATTCATATTTCATAATCCCATATACACCTTCCCCCGAAACGGACATAACTATCTCTTTATAACCCCCTGCAGTTCCTTCAGTAAATCTGTTGATATCTGCTTTCCAACCATTCAGCTCAAAAAATTTCGAGTACATCCTGAACAGGTCACCTGCAAATATACTTGCTTCATCTCCCCCGGTACCAGCTCTTATCTCTACCACAGCATTTTTTTCATCCTCGGTGTCTGCAGGCAGAAGAAGCATTTTTATCTGCTCTTCCATCTCGGGGATATGGTTGTTAAGCATCTCCAGTTCGGCCTTTGCCATTTCCCTCATCTCCTCATCTTTTTCTTTGGACAAAAGTTCCTTGGTGCTTGTGATATTTGAAAGGGCAAGTTTATATCTTTCATAAGCCTCAATAATCGGCTGGAGATCCTTATATTCCCTGTTCAATTTGACATACCTATTCATATCCGAAAGAATATCAGGCTGGTTTAGCAGTTCACCAACCTCAATAAACCTGGATTTTACACCCTCCAGCTTTTCAAGAATAAGATTACGGGCCATAGAATAAATTTCAGCGTGCGAAGATAAGAAAAATTAATACTCAAATTTTCCAAAATCAGAAATTATTGTAAGTCGCTTATTCTCACACCTTTCACAGTGACCTATTATTTTTGCCTCAAGGTTGAAGGAGGATGCAATATTGATTATTTCGTTTGCATTTCTTTCGTCAGTAAATATTTCGAACAGGTGGCCCATATTGAATACCTGATACATTTCACTCCATGGAGTACCGGATTGTTCATGAATCATGCTGAAAAGAGGAGGCAGTGGAAACAGGTTATCTTTTACAACATGAAGCTGGTCAATAAAATGGAGTACTTTAGTTTGTCCTCCTCCTGAGCAGTGAATCATTCCATGTATTTCGGAATGCATGGCATCTATAATGTTTTTCACAACAGGCGCGAATGTTCTTGTTGGTGAAAGCACCATCTTCCCGGCATCTATATTAAGGTCTCTGACAGGATCAGTAAGCTTCAGACTACCTGAATAAACAAGATCCTTATCAACCACCGGATCAAAGCTTTCGGGATATTTTTCGGCAATATATTTTCCAAAAACATCATGTCGTGCTGATGTCAGCCCGTTACTACCCATGCCGCTGTTGTACTGATCCTCGTAAGTTGTTTGTCCGTATGAGGCAAGGCCAATGATGATGTCCCCTGGTTTAATAAGATGATTTGAGATCACATGTTTACGTTTCATCCTGGTAATTACTGTAGAGTCGACTATTATTGTTCTTACCAGGTCACCTACATCGGCTGTTTCACCTCCCGTCGAATATATCCCGATTCCCATATCCCTCAGCTTCTGAAGGAATTCTTCCGTACCGTTTATTATTGCAGATATAACTTCTCCGGGAATATGTTTTTTATTACGACCTATTGTAGATGAAAGCAATATATTATCATAAGCACCAACACAAAGCAAGTCGTCGAGATTCATAACTATAGCATCCTGGGCTATATCTTTCCACACTGACATATCGCCGGTCTCTTTCCAGTAGACGTATGCAAGTGATGATTTAGTACCAGCTCCATCAGCATGCATTATGCTGCAATAATCCGGGTCCCCTCCCAGGAGATCAGGAACAACCTTACAAAAAGCTTTGTGATATAGCCCTTTGTCAATATTACTTATTGCGGCATGTACATCCTCTTTTGTTGATGCGACACCACGTTTACTGTATCTTGAATCGGAAGGCATTAAAATTATTCTTTCGGCGGTTCATAATCAATTCTGAGGACCCTGAATTCAGTTCTCCTGTTTATCTGGTGAGCGATTTCTTTCTGCTCTTCAGTAGGCAGACTGTTTATATATGATTCAGCAAGTGTGACACCTATTTTCAGGAATGAAGCCTGTGAAGCTATTGTGGCGTCAACAACTTTAGGACTTGATTCTCCGTAACCTTTTGCAGAAAGTCGATCCGTATCTATTCCTTTTTCTATAAGGTATCCGACAACTGACTGGGCTCTTTTCTGTGAAAGTTCATAATTATATTCTTCCGTATCACGTGAATCGGTATGAGACATCAATTCAATAGTTACAGTGGGGTTGTCGTTAAGAGTTTCAACAAGTTTGTCAAGCGAAACCATTGATTCTGGTCTCAGATCATATTTGTTAAAGTCGTAGAAGATATTAGGTAATTCAATAGGTTTATCTATTGCGGTAAGCAGGATAGTAACCATGAATTCACGACTTTTCTCCTGTCCTTTTGTTGTCTCCTTTTCCTTACCGTTCAGATAACCTTTCCTGGATGCCAGGAATATATAATCGACATCCGGTTTCAGGGTGAACTTAAATTCCCCGCCCGATCCTGTTTCTGCCTGGAGGTTTGAGCCGTCACTAGCAATAAGCTGTACTGTTGAACCATCTATAGCATTTCCTGTTTTTTCGTCCTTCACAAGTCCTGTAACACTGAATGTCAGGGGAGGTAGTTCAAAAGCATACAAATCATCATTTTCTCTTCCTTTGCGGGTTGAACTGAAGATTCCCTTTTCATTTTCACCTTCAAAAGCAATTCCAAAATCATCAGAGGAGCTGTTTATTGGTGCTTTCATATTCTGTACAACCCATGATCCATCAGGCTGTGGAACGGCTTTAAAGATATCCAGTCCTCCCATCCCAATCAAACCGTCAGAAGCAAAGTAGAGGGTACCGTTCTCTCTTATGAATGGGAAAAGTTCATTGCCAGGTGTATTTATATCAGGTCCGAGATTAACCGGTGATGACCAGTTACCTCCAGCTCCGGAACGGGTGGTAACCCATATATCTTTTCCTCCAAACCCTCCGGATATATCAGACACAAAATAAATTGAAAGACCATCAGGTGAAATTGCGGGATGAGCAGCGACCATTGAATCGGGTAATATTTCAAGGTTTTTAGGTTCACTCCAGCTGTCTCCTGCTCTCTTTGAATACATTATTATGCAACCCTTTTTCTCTCTTTTTCCGGCCTCACATCTCGTAAAATAGAGTTCTTTATAATCATCTGCAAAACAAGGAGTTCCATCTTCAAATTCACTGTTTATTATATCAACCGGAACAGGTGTACTCCACTTTGACTTTTTATCAAGTCTGCTTTCAAAAATATCTGTATATCCCTGTCCTGTAGCCCCATGTGTTTTATTTCCGGCAGCATCCTCACGGGCTGAGGTGAAATATACCACTCCGAAGTCATCACGTCCGTAGGAGGGGCTGAAATCCGATTCTCTTGAATTAAGATCCCTGATATCATCAACTTTATAGGCCTCCTGGTTTTCCTGCCATTCAATGGCCAACTCACAAGCACGTATTTCCTGATCCGCTTTTGCATCTGCAGGAGCAATCTGTTTGTATTTTTTAAATTCTTCTATTGCCTGCTGATATTTACCGTTTTTTTTCAGTGTAGCAGCATACCACCATTGAGCTTCGGGTTTTGTGGTTGCAGACCGTACTGCCAGCCTGTACCATGTTTCAGCATTTCTCGGATTATTAACCAGGCGGTAACATTCAGCTATCATATAAATCAGTTCTGCACGGGTATCCTTGTCTGATCTTTTTGTTTTCGAATATGTGTCTTTATATAAATCTATTGCTTCATAATACTCACCTGCTTCAAAGGAAGCATAGGCCCTTTCAGATTTACGCTTCTGTGCAGAAGATTCCTGAGCTACGGCAAATACCAACAATAATATTATTAACAGATATCTTTTCAATTTATCTTATATCTAAGGTTATAAAAGTAATTAATTTCATAATAATGACATTAAATTCTAACGAACAGCGGTCACAATTATTATAAAAAAAGAAGGACGTTGCATGCAACGTCCCTTTCCTAATCTTTACCAGACTAACCCTTTCTTTATCTGGTAAACAATAATTCTCTGTATTTAGGCAGTGGCCAGATTTCATTATCGACCATTAGTTCAAGCTTATCTATGTGATATCGTATATCATCCAGGTAAGGTTTTACTTTTTTCTCATAAGCTATTGCTTTTTTATAGGAGTCTTCAATCACATTGGCCTTTTTCCGCTCCTCGATCATATCATCAACCATCTTCTTAATACTTGTAATATGATCAGATATCTCTACTATCATTTCTTTCCTGGCACCTGCAAGTCGCTCATATTCAAGGTCATTAAAAATGTCCTTCAAGCCTCTGACATTATCTACCAGACTGGTCATGTAGCTGATGGCAGTAGGAACAATATGGTTTATTGCCAGATCACCCAGGACTCTTGCTTCGATCTGGACTTTCTTAGTGAACTTATCAAATTCCACTTCCACACGACTTTCCAGTTCTTTTGCTGAAAAAATGCCTGTTCCGATAAGAACCTCTTTCGATGCCGGAGTCAGATAACTTTTAAGTGAATCTGGTACACCGGGAATATTACACAATTTTCTCTTTGCTGCTTCTGCATGCCAGGCTTTACTGTAATTATCACCTTCAAAAAGAACATTCTCCGATTCAATGATATATTTCTTCAAAACCTGGAAAATAGCTTCATCCTTCTTTCTTCCCTTATTGGTTATCTGATCAACCTCTTTTTTGAATTTTTTCAGCTGGTATGCAACTGCTGTATTAAGGACAATCATTGCAGCACTGCAGTTTGCTGAAGAACCAACTGCTCTGAATTCAAACTTATTTCCTGTAAAAGCAAAAGGAGATGTACGGTTACGATCTGTATTATCCAGCAATATCTCAGGAATTTTACCAATACCCAATTTAAGTTCTGTCTTAAGCGCTGGTGTCATTTTTTTGTCAGTTACTTTATTGACAATACTTGAAAGCATATCAGTAAGATAAGAACCGAGGAAAA
>CAZDOM010000120.1:0-7844 GCA_964507015.1 uncultured Rikenellaceae bacterium
TAAATGAAAATCTCGATCTTTTTTACAGGATGAATGAAGGTGAATTCGATGAAGGCAGCAGGGTTCTGCGTGCGAAGATTGATATGACTTCACCCAATATGCACATGCGCGATCCTTTCATTTACAGGATCATCAAAGCTTCACATCATCGTACAGCTACAAAATGGAAAGTATATCCCATGTATGATTTTGCACATGGCCAGAGCGACTATTTTGAAGGTATAACCCACTCATTATGCACCCTTGAATTTGAAGTACACCGGCCTCTTTATGACTGGCTGGTAGATCAGCTGAAAACCGATGACTACAGGCCGCGGCAGATAGAATTCAATCGTCTTAACCTTACCTATACAATAATGAGCAAAAGGAAATTGCTTGAACTGGTAAAGGAAGGCAAGGTGAGCGGATGGGACGATCCCAGGATGCCAACATTGTGCGGGCTTAGGAGAAGAGGCTTTACACCGGAGTCAATCAAGAGATTTATTGACCTTATCGGATATACCAAAGTGGAGGCCATCAATGATGTCTCACTGCTGGAACATGCTGTCCGTGAGGACCTTAACATAAGAGCGCCGAGGGTATTCGGGGTGCTCAATCCACTGAAAGTCATTATTACCAATTATCCTGAAGACAAAGTTGAAGAGGTTGAGGTTATCAATAATCCCGAGGATGAGAGTATGGGAAAAAGAAAGATACCATTCAGCAGGGAGCTCTATATTGAACAGGATGATTTCATGGAGGATCCCACTCACAAATTCTTCCGTCTGGCACCGGGGATGGAGGTGCGGTTAAAGGGAGCATATATTATTAAATGCGAGTCATTTAAGAAGAACCAAAAGACAGGTATTATAGAGGAATTATATTGTTCCTATGATCCCGACACTAAAAGCGGGGGCGCTTCTTCCGATAAAAAGGTTAAGGGCACCCTGCATTGGGTATCTGCAAGACATGCTGTTGATGCAGAAGTACGATTATATGACAGGCTTTTCGATCATGAAGATCCTGCCGGTCAGAAAGAAGATGACTACCGTAAATTCCTGAATCCCGATTCATTGAAAACATTACAGGGTTGCAAGCTTGAACCATCACTGGCATCAGCTTTACCTCTTGACAAGTTCCAGTTCCAAAGACTGGGTTATTTCTGTGTCGATTATGACTCCACCGAATCCCATCTGGTCTTTAACAGGACAGTATCGCTGAGGGATACCTGGGCAAAGGTGAAGAAATAGTTACTGGTTACTGGTTCCTTGTTGCTTGTTATCCTAATAATCTGACATTTACAATTGCGAGTCACTCTTTGCGTGACGAAGCAATCTCCATACGTTCAACCATAATCTTAAAGTACTCAGTGCCAAAGATCGAGAGATCAGGACCTAGTAATTCTTTTTATTTTTCAGGATTTCATTTATCTTTGCAGCCTTCATCACTGCTCCGTGGTGTAATTGGCAACACGTCTGACTCTGGATCAGAAAAGTTCAGGTTCGAGCCCTGACGGAGCAACCATGATATCAACCACTTATCAAGAAAAATAGATAAGTGGTTTTTTCATCTTGCCAGGTTTTTGCTAGGTTTTTGAGGGATTTTCTTATTAATTACAGAAGCCAGAGGGCTTGACCACATTTGGCCGGTCTGATGACATTAATCATATTTATCTATATATCAATTTTTAAACTCCGGCTTTCGGTGGTCAATTCATTCCAGTCAACTATGGTCATGGGTACTGGCTTTTCCATCCGGGATTACTCCTGCAGATAAAATAAATTTGACAATGGAATTTTCAGGTCGTAACTTGTAATAAACAAAACAAATTATCATGAAATATCAAACTGGTATTACTTTCCTAATTATAGCCCTGTTCATTAATCTGAACAGTTATGGACAGAATGTCCCGGATACAACCAGGGTTTTTAGGATAGAAACAAAAGACGGCAACATCTTTACCGGTTATATCCTTGCCCAGGATTCAGCAGACCTGATTTTAAAGACTGAAAAACTCGGAGAAATCAAAATGCCTATGGCGGAAATAAAATCAAAAACCGAATTAAAGGAGGTTATATTAGTAAATAATGAAATATGGCTTCCCAATCCCCAGTCAGGACGTTATTTTTGGGCTCCAAATGGATACGGTCTAGAAAAAGGCTCATCTTATTATCAGAATATCTGGGTTCTCTATAACCAGGTATCATTCAGCATATCAAATAATTTTTCTTTAGGTGGAGGAATAATACCATTGTTTCTCTTTGCCGGAGCACCCACACCTGCCTGGATCATTCCAAAAATTTCCATCCCTGTTACAAAGGATAAGGTGAACATTGGAACTGGTGCTTTACTTGGCTCTGTAATAGGTGAAGAATTCACCACCTTTGGACTTTTGTATGAAACTACAACCTTCGGATCACGTGACAAAAATTTTAGTCTCGGATTCGCTTATGGATTTGCTGCGGGCGATTGGATGGCCAGGCCAATTATCAATTTCAGCACGATGCTCAGAGCAGGACCAAAAGGCTATTTTATTAGTGAGAATTATATTATTCCCTATGAAACAACATCATGGGATTATGGGGTTACGCATAAAAGAAAATCAGCTGTTGTTATTTCACTTGGAGGGCGCAGCATAATACGTAACGTTGGATTGGATTACAGTCTATGGATCCCGTTCAACATCGATATGGAATCCTTTATAGCAATACCCTTTCTTGGAGTCACAATCCCGATCGGGGAAAATAAATAGTCAGCAAGAGAGCATTCAGCTTTCCACCTTCCCCTGCATAAGCAGGTCAAGGGCTTCGTTGAACGATCCGGCGGCAATAATCTCTCCTGAGTTGACAAAGAAGATCTCGTCGGCATTCTCAATTGTATTCAGGCGATGGGCGATGATAACCGTTGTAGTTGATGCCGGAAGGTTCTTCAGAATTGCCTCAAGCTGCTGTTCGGTAACTGTATCGATATTGGCTGTTGCTTCATCAAGTATAAGAAGCTCCGGCTTACGTAAAATAGCCCTCATAAATGCAATGATCTGCTTCTGCCCGAGACTTATACCATCGCCTGTCATCCGGATCGGTGTGTCAAGCCCTTTATCAAACCTTTTAAGCAGGTTTGCAAGCTGTGCTTCCTCAAGGGCTTTCTCAATCTCACCATTGGTGAGACCGGCACACTCAGGATTACCATAAAGAATATTATTGCGTACCGTACCTGAAAAGAGCAAAGGATCCTGCAGGATAAACCCTATCTTCGAAGCTCTTTCACAGGGATCGTACGACCTGATATCCCTTCCATCAAGCAGAATTGTGCCTTTTGTTGCATCATACAGCCTTGCAATAAGCGAGGCTGTGGTTGTCTTACCACCTCCTGTCGGACCAACGAAAGCATATGTTTTCCCTATTTTCAGATCGAAATTGACCCTGTGCAATACTTCCTTCCCGTTAGGATAACTGAAGGAGACATCCCCGAAATGAATATAAGACGGACTTGTAGCCTCACCTGCCTCATCAATAATCTTGAGATTGTTTTCAAACGAGAGCAGAAATGAGATCCTGTCCCATGCTGCCAGTGCCAGCTGAAAGTTTGCCCACAGGGCAGCCATCTGCCTCAACGGATTATAGAAATTGGAGACATATGCAATAAAACTTATAAGCAAACCGACTGAAAAGTACCCCTTAATAATAAGCCAGATACCCAGGGAAAGTACTATAAGCTGGCCTAAATTTGATGCAAATGTGTAAACCGGAGTGAGTATATTATTGGCAATACCTGCATGTACTGATCTTTTGTAATTCTCACTGTTTGCGTCTTCGAACCGCTTTCGGAAATAATCGCGTCTGTTGAAGGCAATAATTACCTTGAAATTTGCCAGGCTCTCCTGTATCTCTGCTGATAAATTACCCAGACTTTTAAGACTTGCTTCATTCTTCCTCCTGATCCAGGGTGAAACACTCTTCGTAAAGATCAACAGGATAAGTGCAGGGGAAAGTGCTGCCAGCCCCAGTGGCAGGTTTATCACCAGGAGAAGGATTCCTGCTCCGGTCATAGTTATCAGGCTGCCAATAAATTGCATCAGCGACTGGGAAAAGAACTGGTTTACCTTGTCGGTGTCGTTGTTGATACGCGATATCAGGTCTCCTGCTTTATTCTGGTTAAAAAAATCGAGTGGCAATTCCTGCAGCTTATTGAATACAGAGTTCCGGAGGCTGAAAAGCATTCGCTGGCCTATCCCGCCCATCAAACGCATCTGGACATAATTTACAACAAATGCAGTAAGATACATACCCAGCAGGACCCCGGCAAAAAGAAGTACACCATGATAATTTTTCACCTGCACATAGTTATCTATTGTATAACCTACCATGTATGGTCCCATGAGGCTTAGTCCTGCATTCAGGAAAATTGCTCCAAAAGCAATAATCAGGTTGCGGCGCTCCCCACTGATAATGGCAATCAGCTTCCTGAGTGATGCAAGAACCGGTAATCTTTTGGCTGTTTTATCCGATGGCTTATTCAGATTATAATTCATAGTGGTGTGTGCTTTTCTGTGAACTGTAAATCTGAATATATTCAGGCGAACTCTCCAATAAATCCTTATGTTTTCCGGTAGCTATTATTTCTCCCTCCATAAGGAGTATTATCTGGTCAAAATGCCTTATCGGTGCAATTTTCTGGGTAACGGAAAGGAGTGTCAGATCGGGGTAGTTAGCCTGGATATTGCACAGGATCTTATTCTCGGTTTTCCTGTCAACCCTCGAGGTAAAATCGTCGAGCAGCAGTATTTTTGGATTCAATGCAAGGGCTCTCGCGAGCATGATTCTTTGTTTTTGTCCGCCCGACAGGCTGGTTCCTCTTTCCGAGACTATTGTGTCGAGTTTCTCCGGAAGCGATTCAATAAAGTCTGACAATTCAGCCGTTTCGATTGCTTTTTCCAGGGACTCATCTGTTACAGCATCGTTGAATGCGATATTTTCCCTGAGACTCATGTTGAAAATCACGCTGTCCTGAAATACAAAGCCTATCTGTTTGTGGAATACCTCCCTCGAATATTTCTCAATGGAGATACCATCGAATTCCACACTTCCAGAATCAGGAGGAATAAGGTTTGTAAGAAGATACAGCAACTGACTCTTTCCTGCAGCAGTTGGTCCGATGATAGCAGTTTTGCTGCCGGCTTTGACAGAGAAAGATATGTTTTTCAGTACCGGTTTTTCTCCATAGCTTAATGATATGTTTTTTAGCAGTATATCTCCTCGTATACCAGAACTGATTGTTCCGGGTTCTTGCGGTGGAGGTTCATCAAGAACTTGTTGTATTCTCCCGTGTGATGCAGTGGCTGCAGCAATTATGTTACTCATAAACCCGATCATCATTACCGGGAATATGAGCATTATAAGATAGCTGTTGAATGCGGCAAAGTTACCGAGAGATAGTGTTCCAAGAACAACAAAATGACCACCCAGGGCAAGAATAATAACTACAGCCATATTTGCAACAAACATGATTATTGGGATAAGGACTGAAAAGAGCTTTACTATCGATAATCCCAGTTCCCGCGATTCAATATTTTTCTCGAGGAACTTCTGGCTCTCAGGCTGTTGTGAATTCAGGACTCTTATTATTGCTGAACCCAGAATGCTCTCATTGATTATCCTGTTAAGCGCATCAATTACCTCCCTGCTCTTCAGAAAAATGACTCTCACTTTCTTGAATACTATAGAAAAGGATGTAGCTATTATCGGTACAATTAAAAGAACGGCAAGGGCCAGCTTCCAGTTTATCATTATCAGCAGAACTGCTGCACCGATTATAACAAACAGGGAAGAGATAATGTTGACAAAAGCCTGTGAAACAAACATCTTAACCGAATCCATGTCGGAGGTAAGGTTTGTAAGAAATTTTGCCGGGTTCGATTTCAGTATATATGAGTAACTCTGACGTGATATTTTACCTGTCAGTTTGTTACGTAAATCTTTTGCGACTCTCTCCGCCGTTAAAGTCTGTAATATACCTTGAAGGAAGGTGAAAACAAATATCCCGGCAGCGGCTACAAGGAATTCAGTAATAACTGTTCCGGCCTTGAAACTGTTGGCTGAAAAGGTATCTATGGCACTCGAAATAATTTTAGGTATAAGAAGATTGATGCTGCTTCCTCCCAGGGCCATGATGATCAATACAATAACAATTCCCCTGTAAGGTCCAAGCACACTGAACAATCCAGCTTTCTGCACTGTCCCTGCCTCTGAACTTTTTCTGAGTCTGTCCATCCTCTGGTAAAATATTTTGCAAATAAAGTGTTAGTTATTAGCATGTTACTGCTTTATTGGTTTAGTTTCTGGCCTTGGATGGGCTATTTTTTTACATTTAGCATTGAAGTTAAACTTGCATATTTTATGAACAGAATTATTATGGCATCTTAAACAGTCTGTTTCTATTGGCAGAAAGGCTTCTACATTATATTCTTTCTTGTGGCAGGCCTCGCATGTTACTCCTTCTTCTTTTTTATATGTGGGTTCATAGAACGATGAATCAAGTCCTGCTCCGGTGATGTGGCATTCTAAACACATGGAATTTTCCTGAGGATTTCCTTTCAAACCGGTATTCTTCGCATAACGTAAAGCCCTGTCAGATACAAGACTTAAATAAGATTCTGAGTGGCGGCTTTCCTTCCATATATTATACTGAAAACCCATCTCTTCATTATTATGACAGACAGAAGCACATTTTTCTGCACCTGCATAATGGTATTTGGGTTTTTCCTGTACAAATCTTCTTCCCCCTTCCGGTAATAGAAAGTCAGATTTTTCAATGACCCTGTGAGTCTCTCCAGATTGAACCGGATTAAGTATTAAGATAAGACAAAAGATTACTGACAACAGGTAAATTGTTATTTTTTTATTCAGGCTCATAACATTAATATAGCTGATAATCAAATATAATATTTTTACCAGATCAATCTATTAAATGTTTATCATATTTATCTTGTCATCATTATTTAAGGAATTTCAAATTGCAATTTGACTAATCTCACAGATCCGGCCGGGGATTAATAAATTTTTTGCATTTAGTCTGACTTTGGGTTAAATTTGATAATGAATTATATAAATCCCAGCCCTGATGCCAAGCATAATAGAAGGTTATAATTACGACATCTTTATAAGTTACCGCCAGAAAGACAACAAAGGCGATGGTTGGGTAAGTGAATTTGTTGAAGAGCTGAAGACAGAACTGGAGGCCACTTTCAAAGAAGACATCAGTGTTTATTTTGACATAAATCCCCCGGACCATTATAGCATCGTGATGAAGAGATCCTTCAGTTTCAACCCTATTTGATGATAATTCACTATTCTGGTTTCAGGCAGGATTTCATAGAGAACAAGTAGATAGTATCTTGGCTGACCTTGAAATTGAACACCCAGGACTTTTATCCCGTATAGATGTGTTCGGGCTTGAGGATTACGGGTCGTATAGTTGGCTCTCTCCAATTACTGCAAATGCTCTTAAACTTCCTGTGAAGGAAATGCTGGAAGAAGATAACAAACTAAACAATTAGCCCTGTGGGCTATTTTAGCGAAGGGGCCAGACTGTTGCGATGGCGTAACTGCAAAGAGAAGTATTTTTTGAGACCTGTATAAAACATACCTCTGTTTTGAATAGATTATTGGACAATCCAGTTATCCTAACCATAATTAGCTGGAGCAAATTGACCACTCCAATCCCGAGTTAAATCCTTGTTGTTTTGTTATGTATGTTAAGTGTGATCAGACCGGATTTTGAAGTGGTCAAAGAAGGATGGATTTTGCATTATAGACGCAGAAATTATATCATTAAAAATCTAGAATTGAATTATGAGAAAATTTAAA
>CAZDOM010000121.1:0-7677 GCA_964507015.1 uncultured Rikenellaceae bacterium
GATTTTCACTCCCAACCCTTGCTCATCTCCTCTTATACCAATAGCATGAGCTTGGAACAAATTTACATAATTAAAAAACATATTCAAAATATTATCGATAAAAAATTTTGAAATGGTTGCCGGCAAAAAATGACAGAATAATGTGTAAATTTGATAGGTTACCTAAATTTGTACTTTTTGATATGGTAGCAGAACTTGAGAAGATACTTTATAAAAGTTCCGGAGGTTTTGAAGCCGAATATATTAATGAAACCGGAGGATTATGGCATTTTCATCCTGAATGTGAGCTGGTACTTAATTTAAAAAGTAATGGTACCCGTATCGTAGGGGACAGTGTTGAATTGTTTGACCATTATGATTTGGTGCTTATTGCCGGGAATATACCTCACTCATGGAATTATTACAAACATGACATTACACTTCCCGATAATCATGGCATAATAGTACATTTCCTTAAGTCATCAATTGGAGATGAGTTCCTCTCTCAGCATGAAATGGAAAGAGTAAATGTACTTCTGCGTCAGGCTGAAAGAGGAATCGGTTTTTCTACAGAAGATGCCGTGGAGGCCGAAAAATACCTGGTTCAGATGGTTGCAGAAAAAGGAATTGATAAAATAATAGATTTTTTCAATGTACTCAGGATATTAACCAGATCTGAAAAAAGAGTATTTCTATGCTCAGAAAATTATAAACAGGCTTACGATGAAAGGGGAAATAAAAAGATGGCAAATGTATATACTTATATCAGGGAAAATTACTTTAAAAAGATTTCATTGGAACAGATTGCCAAAATTGCAGAAATGAGTCCAATGGCTTTTAGTCGCTTCTTTAAAACAAATTGCGGGGCCGGTTTTGTTGAATATCTAAATAAGGTAAGGACAAATAAGGCCTGCTATTTACTGAGAGAAACAGAAAGCCAAATAAAAGAAATAGCTGTTGAATGCGGATTTATGAGTATCTCAAACTTTAACAAACAATTCCGGAAAACAGAAGGATTGTCTCCAAGAGATTACAGGGCTCAATACAATTAATATATTTAAGAGGTCCAATTTTATATTTCTAAAAATCAGACTATGGCAATGACATTGGTTGAAAAAATTCTTGCTGCTCACTCAGGGTCAAAAACACTTGTTCCGGGTGAAATAAAGGATATTGATATTGATATCAGAGTGGCAAGAGACTTTGGTGGTGCAAATGTTGTAAAAAATATGAAAGAACATGCATTGCAAATCGATGATCCCGATAAAACATTGTTCACCTTCGATTGCAATCCAACCGGATCAGATCAGAAATATGCTGTAAATCAGCATGTCTGCCGACTATTTGCAAGGGATAAAGGTATCCGGATTTATGATATAAATGCCGGAATAGGAACACACCTGCTGGTTGATGAAGGATTTGTTTGGCCGGGTTCAACAGCAGTATCAACTGACTCACATGCCAATATCCTTGGTGCTATAGGTGCCTTCGGACAGGGCATGGGCGATATGGATATAGCTGCTGCATGGCATAAAGGTAAAATATGGTTCAAGGTACCACAATCTGTAAAAATTAACCTTTACGAAAAATTGCCGGAGGATATCTCTGCCAAGGATATTGTGCTTAATCTGCTGGGTATCTTTGGAGCAAATGATCTCCTGGGCTACTCAGTGG
This sequence comes from uncultured Rikenellaceae bacterium, assembly GCA_964507015.1. Lineage (GTDB taxonomy): Bacteria > Bacteroidota > Bacteroidia > Bacteroidales > VadinHA17 > LD21. Next base: position 1,654 of record CAZDOM010000121.1, read on the forward strand.
AATTGTATGGAGATACCGTTGATGCAATGACTCTTGATCAAAGAATGACAATCTCCTCGATGGCTACCGAAATGGGAGCAATAATTATCCTCCTTCCTCCTTCCAATGAGGTAATTGGATTTTGCAGGGAACATTCGGGCAGGAATTTTCAACCACTATATGCAGACGACGATGCACACTATGAGAAAACTTTCGATGTTGATGTTTCACAATTTCATCCTCTTGTTTCCTTACCCGGAAAACCACATGATACTGTTTCAGTAGATTCAGTTGCCGGACAAAAAATTGACTCTGCATTCATTGGGAGCTGCACTAACGGCAGACTGGAAGATATGCAGGCGGCAGCTTCAATATTGAAGGGAAGGAAAGTGGCCCCGGGCGTGGTACTTAAAATTGTTCCTGCGACTGATGAAATCTGGAAAACATGTCTCGAGCAGGGACTTATTGATATCTTTAAGAAAGCTGGAGCACTTGTCTCAAATGCCGGATGTGCAGGTTGTGCCGCAGGACAGGTCGGACAGAATGGTCCGGGAGAAATCACTATTAGTACCGGGAACAGGAATTTTCCCGGAAAGCAGGGAAAAGGAAGTGTGTTTCTGGCTTCACCAGCAGTAGTAACAGCTTCAGCAGTTGCAGGTCATATAACAACACCTGATAAAATACCCTCTGTTCCATCCCTGTTCGGTAAGAAATTATCTCAAAACAATACAGGTATTCATGAACGAAAAAGCAAACCAGATAAACCAGACCAAATAGAAGGAAGGGTCTGGTTAATAAATAAAGATAATATTGATACCGATATGATTTTCCATAACAGATACCTCTCCATTACCGAAATAAAGGAAATGGGACAATATACATTTGATAATCTTAAGGGATTTGAAGATTTTTCAAAAAAAGCATTACCGGGAGATATTGTCATTGCAGGTAAAAATTTTGGAAGCGGGAGCTCCAGACAACAGGCAGTAGATTGCTTTATTTCGCTTGGAATACAGGCAGTTATAGCAGAGTCATTCGGTGCTATATATGAGCGCAATTCAATAAATGCAGCATTCCCGGTTATTAATTGTAAATCGCTGGATGAACTTGAACTGGAAAGCGGGGACACCCTGAAGGTAAACTTTATCACAGGTGAATTGATCAACATGAAAAACAATAAAAAAACCTGTGCATCCCCTTTTTCTATGGTTCAGCTTGAAATTTATAATAACGGAGGTTTACTTGCCTAGCACAGGAAAATTTTAACATTAAGAATTAAACAATATGAAGCAGCTAACATTTGCAGAAAAGATATTCAGGGCTCCGGCAGGATCAATAGTCTTTGCACGTCCCGATATAGTACTGACTCACGATAATACATCAAGTATATACAAGACATTCATAAATATGGGTGGAAAAAAAGTTGCTGATCCCCGACAATTGCTTGTGGTGCTTGATCACAATGCTCCTCCCACAAGTGCGAAGCTTGCAGTACAATATAAGGAAATAAGGGATATTGTGAAAGAACAGGGTGTCGATAAATTCTACGATGCAGGTACGGGTATATGTCACCAGATAATGTCGTATCATGCACGACCCGGGATGATTGTTGTCGGAAGTGACAGCCATACATCAACAGCTGGCGCTTTTAATGCTTTTGCTGCAGGAATTGACCGGACTGAAGCTGCAGGAATTTGGAAAAGAGGTGAAACATGGTTCAGGGTACCCGAGTCAATAAAAATAACCTTAGCAGGTAAATTTAATGATGGGGTTTCAGCTAAAGACCTGGCTTTGTGGATAATAGGAATGATTGGATCAGCCGGAGCAAACTATATGTCAATTGAATACCATGGAGATGGAGTTAAAAATCTCAATATTTCCGACCGCATGACAATTGCAAATCTTGCATCCGAAATGGGTGCCAAAAATGCTGTTTTCCCTGCCGATGATATTCTCTTTAAATTTTCAGATAAAGAATATAACGGGGTATGGGCTGACAGTAGTGCTGACTATGCCCGGAAGATCACAGTAAACTTAAATGATGTTTTTCCGGTTGTGGCAGTACCTCATAATGTTGATAATATTAAATCTGTTAGCGAAGTATCAGGAACACAGGTACATGAGGGATTAATAGGTACCTGTACGAATGGGAGAATTGAAGATCTGCGGATAGCTGCAAAAACGCTGAAAGGAGCAAAAGTATCTGATGGCTTTCAGCTTAATGTAATACCAGCTTCCCGCGAAATTTATCTTCAGGCAATTGAAGAGGGACTAATAACAGATATCCTGAGATCAGGTGCTAACCTGCTTACTCCCTCATGTGGTCCATGTCTCGGAACAGGACAGGGAATACCTGCATCCGGACATACGGTCATTTCAACTGCCAACCGGAATTTTTTAGGCAGGATGGGAAACAAGGAGGCATCTATTTATCTCGCATCGCCTGCAACAGTCGCTATTTCAGCAATAAAAGGAGTAATAACTGATCCAGGAAAAAAACCGGGAAAAGAAAAATATCCTTATAAAGTAGCACAGAGTAAAACGGTTCATATTGAGAGTGGTGAAAACAGGCGATCAGGCAATGTATGGGATTATTCTGATGCTGATAACCTGAATACTGACCAGATGTTTGCCGGTAAACATACATATAATATTTTAAGTACTGAACCTGAAGCTATTGTCCCTTTTCTTTTTGCTGATTTTGATACACTATTCTGTAAAAATGTTAAAAAAGGCGATATCATCATTGCAGGGGATAATTTCGGATGCGGCAGTTCCAGGGAACACCCGTCAGTGGGACTGGTGTTTGCAGGTATTAAAGCAGTTATTGTTAAATCGGTAAACCGGATATTTTACCGTTCATCAATTAACCAGGGACTTATCCTTATAGTTAGTAAAGAGGCGGTTGAATCTTATAAACAAGGTGATAAAGTTGATATAAGTTTTGATAAAGGAGAGATAATAGTTGGAATGAAAACATTCAGATTTGAACCTTTACCTGATAAACTTAAGCAGATTATTGATCATAAGGGGTTGGTAAATTATATGAAGTCACTGCAGTGATGATGCAATCGTCGTTTCTTGTTTCATTTGAAAAATAATGTAATTTTGCACCGGTATTTTGGTTCCGTAGCTCAGTTGGATAGAGCAACAGCCTTCTAAGCTGTGGGTCGCGCGTTCGAGTCGCGCCGGAATCACGAAGAGTACTAAAGAGTTAGAATACACCTAGCTCTTTCTTATTTTATATGGTTGCAATATGGTTGCAACATATTATTGACAACGTATGTCATAAATATAAAAGCGCAAACAGTGAAGATATGGCTGAGTGCGCTTCTTATCGATTATTCTACTGAAACTATACTACAACAATTATATAGTAATAAGCTAATTATTTGTTATTATTCTACTTCTAGAATTAATAATTATTCGTATACTTCTTATAAATCATTACACTCTATTGTAAAATAAACATTAGGACTGTTGGTACTATCAACAGTAACACCTTCCGGTGGGAATGGCAAAATCCAGACACAAACCTTATTCAGGGAGGGCATTTCATCTATTTCCAATCGATTTAAAGTATTGTTATTCGAAACATCCAGGCTGGACAAGAGATTGCTACCACAATTTAGATAAGTAAGCTTAGTATTTCCGGAAACATCCAAATTAGATAGTTGGTTACCCTGGCATCGTAGCCATTTAATTTCTGGATTATTGGAAACATCAAGGGTGGTTAATTGATTATTACTGCACGTAAGGTCTTCTTTTAAGTATGGATTATTCGAAATATCCAGGGTAGTCAACAAGTTATCTGAGCAAATCAAATATGTTAGTTTTGTATTTTGTGTTATGTTCAGACTTGTTAATTCATTATCATCACAGATTACTCCGTGTAATTCTGTATTATTTGAAAAATCCAGACTGGTGATGTTATTTTCCCAGCATTGTAAATAATCTAGGTTAATGTTATTTGAAACATCAAGATTAGTTAATTGATTGAAATTACATTCCAATGATCGTAAAGCAGTATCATTTAAAAGATTTAAAGTTGTTAACTGATTCTGCGTACAATAAAGTTTTTCCAAAGCAGGTTTGTTGGAAACATCTAGATTGATTAATTGATTTTCATAGCATGAAAGTCTTTTTAAAAGATTATTATTCGAAACATCCAGTGCAGTCAATGAATTACCACCACAGTTGAAATAAGCTAACTTTGTATTACTTGAAACATCAAGACTGGTTAATTGGTTATAAAAACAATCCAATTCTGTTAACTCAGTATTTACCATCAGATTCAGACTGGTTAATTTATTGTTTGCACAAAATAGTTTCTCCAGGTTAATAAATGCACTGATCCCTGTTAAGTCTGAAATATTCTTGCCATTAAGATTTAATACAGTAATTACCTCAGCTTCTACAGGGCTAATGATGCTATCAGCATCAGTATCCACACCCAATGCAATTAATGCATTGAGAAAGTTATTGTCATGAATAATTACCTTATTTGAGTCCTTTTCACAGCTAGTGAAAAGAAACATAAATAATAAAGGTACTGCCAGAGTTTCACGTAAAGATTTCATTACATATTTTTTCAGTTAAGTTTAAATTAGCTTAAAACCCCAATATGAAATTCGCAAGTACAGACTTTTTTGCTTTTACGCCCATGTTATGGTCTGTTCTTTTATTTTATGATTGAAATAGGTAATTCCTAAACTGCTGTTTCAAGTGTGGAATTTTTATCCAAAATCTCAGTGCTATAACTATAAAAGAGCGCTAGAGATTACTTTATTTTCTTAAAGGTTAAAATTGATTTTTTTGTTTCAATATACTTTGAAAATTTTCCAATAATAATTGTAAGGTTTGGCTCGTCAAAGTGAAAATAATAGGTGGATTCATACCATAATCCAGTAAGTCCACCAGTTAATTTAATGCTATCAGAAAATATTTCATAGTGATACCCATCGCTCCCTATAATAGGTAAATGATAACCACTTCTAATTTCATAACCTCTTTGAAGCCATAATAAACCGGTATCAGAGTTTGAATTAAAAATTATTGTATCAGTTTTGGCAGAGACTTCCACCCAACTACCAACAAGTCCCTTTGGAAGAGTATCTGGATCAGGGAAGTAATCTTTCTGACAAGATATAAACATAAAAATAATAAAGTTTACCAAAAATGCATAAGACAACCTTCTTAGTAATATGATTATTTTCATGGTGGTTAAGGTTAGGTTATATAACTGATTATTACAAAATTCATGCCACTATTTTGTTTTTCTAAATCATACTAATATTGCAGAAAGTAGTAAGATAAGATTATGAAATATGATACAATTAGACTATTTTTAATATACTGTCTGATTAATTATAAAATCAGTAATTTCAAAACTAAATTATGTTATCAAAGATTATTTATCATGGGATATTTTCTTCTTACCGGAACAACTGAACTTAATCTTCATCTAGATGCCTTCCCCAGGGTTCTTAAACTTGCTCTGTGTTTTGATTGGATACCCAGAGGTACAGAAGCACCGTCTGATGAACTTGAAGATACATGGGATGGTAATTATTTCGAAATGTTGGGTCAATGTGTGACCGCTGAAAATGCTAATGAATAGGCGAAAGCCCTTGAAGCAGCACTCTCCACACTCCCTGTACTTGATAAACCAGAGTTTCCAAAGCAGTGCAATATGACTTTAAAGGACCTTATGGTTGAAATAGAGAAAGGTTTATAAATTCCTGGGGGTGAAGAGAGGTCTGAGTTACTTTATTCGTTCTTTAAATATGTTCTAAAGAACAAATTGGAGAAGCTGATTCACCTCTGTAAACCAGGAGAGGGATTCGTAATCCTTTGATAATAGAAGTCAAACACAAGACCTTTAAGCGGTACACTTCTTTACTCCTAATCATTGAGTTTCTTTAGCATGGGAAATGCAGCAAGCCTATGTGTACAGTCTTTCTACTATTAGATAAACTCAAATTATGATCGCGGGAATAATAATATAGACTATTTACTTATCGCCTTTATAATCCAATCTTCACT
>CAZDOM010000122.1:0-6380 GCA_964507015.1 uncultured Rikenellaceae bacterium
TATTTGTCGTTGCTGTTGTCGAACCCAATAACTCTCCATTGATCCTCCCTACTGTCACTTCCCCTGTATTGATGATCGTGGCGTCTCCGCTCATATCAACATACGCCGGCTCTCCTGTGGTCAATGCCCCCACTATGATCTGTCCGTCTGAACCATACTCAAGCTTTGACAGTTCTATTCCTGCTGCTGCATTAACGTCTGCGTTAATGATCGTCCCGTCTTCTATGTCATCCGTCGTGATCTCTCCATCTAATATGTCTTCTGATAGTATCGTCTCATCGTCTATCTCTAACGTCGTGACTACACCTGGCTGTATCTGTGCATCTCCTGTCTCATCTATAACTACATCCCCTCCTATCGTTACTGTAGTGTTCCCTGTTGCCGTTCCTACTATATACTCACCTACTCCCAGAGTCTCCAGATTTGTTACTGCTACCGAATTGTCCTGTATCGTCGTCTCTCCCAGGTTGTCTATATGTACATCCCCGCTCATCGTAACCTCTGCGGCCAGATTAGTGCCATCTCCTACCCATATGTTACCACTACCAAGATCCGATCCTACCGGCGACACCCCGCTTATCAATACATCTGCCGCATTCGTTATCCTACCCTTTCCATCTACTGTGAACTGTCCTACATGCGTCTCATCTCCATACGTATCAGGCAAAGCCATTACAGTGGCAAGTGTCAATGCCCCGGTAGCGTCTATCGTAGCATCTCCATCCATATCTACTGAGTTCCACTGGCTCCCGTCGGCTATAAGCAGATTATTTGTCGTTGCTGTTGTCGAACCCAATAACTCTCCATTGATCCTCCCTACTGTTACTTCCCCTGTATTGATGATCGTGGCATCTCCGCTCATATCAACATACGTCGGCTCTCCTGTGGTCAATGCCCCTACTATGATCTGTCCGTCTGAACCATACTCAAGCTTTGACAGTTCTATTCCTGCCGATGTATTGATGTCCTCATTTACTATCTCATCGTCCAGTATCTTGTCACTGGTCACAGCATCAGCTCCTATATCTGCATTCACCACCAGACTCGATGTGATTTCTCCTGTCGTTATTAAACTATGCAAGACTCCTGCGGCCGGAGCAAACTTTGGCAGATATAATGTGCTGTTTGTGTTACCTACCGTAACATCTCCTCCAGATGTCCCTGTATTTATGTTCGTAGCAAAGTCTGATCCTGCATTAAGATTGATTATTCCTCCAGATACGCTCGTCGCTCCTGTTATCGTAGCCCCTGATTGACCTGTAAATAGCCCTGCTGAAGTAATCGTACCCTCGTCTGTCGTAGCTACATCATCTCCTAAATTTGTAGGTGTCAACCGATTCAGTGCATCGTCCCTGTCCCAGTACCCTATAGTACCTGAACTGGGAGGTGTAGACGTCAGCATCTTGCTTCCATCTGTATATACTCCGGAGTTAATCTCCAGGCCATTATCTATGATATCGGCAAAGGTTACCGTTGATGTCGTATTTATATCCTGAGGTAGGTATAATGTGATAGCCCCGTCTCCATTGCTTATATATACCTGGTCGGTGGTCCCTGTCAGCGGATTACTGCTCAGCCCTCCTGCATCATTGCCTATCAGAAGATCTCCTGAAGAATACAAACTCTCCCCGGTACCCCCATTAACCTCCTGTAATATACCTGATGTAGCTGGTAACGTATTCAATGTCAGCCATGTCGGCGCTCCTGTTGCAGATTCTGTAAGAAGTGCTCCTGTTGTTGAACTTGGAGCTAAAAGATTTACAGGATTTGTACCATTACCATAAATCAGATAATTTGCCATAATATTCGATAATCCCGTACCTCCATTCGGTATATCAAGGATATTCATTACTTCAAGGTCTGATGATAAGTCTATCCTGTTCCAGGATGGTGCTGCAGCACCATTGCTCCTGAGGTAGCGACCTGCCGTTCCGGCTGTTAACCTGGCAACGGTAGTGGCTGTAGAAGTATACATAATCTCACCTGCTCCGGTAAAGGCCGCCGGCATGGTGTATGCCGACCATGAAGGCGAACCTGATGATCCGCTGAATAATATCCTGTAGGCTGTTGACGTTCCCGACAGGATCTGGAACTGCGAAGCATTGCTCCAGACTATCCCCCCGTTTGATGCCGTGAGATTTGCATTCGTACCTCCGTTGGACAGAGGTAGTATCCCTGTTATATAATTGACACCTCCGGCAAGATTCACAGGTCCTGAGGTAACAAGACCTGCTGCAGTATTATGCAACACACCTGGTGTTGTGAATTTAGGAAGGTAGAGTGAATTTAAAGCATTACCAATAGTTACATTTCCGGTTGAATTTCCCGTATTAATATTTGTGACAAAATTCGAATTGTCATTCAGATCTATTTTACCACCTGTTATTTTCAATCCGGCATATCCTGTAATTATTCCGGCAGAAGTTATTGTGCCTGTACCGGTTGTATAAATATCTCCGCTTGTTGTTACATCATCACCTGTATGGGATGGTGATAATGTTGTACCCGTGCGATTCCAGTAGCCGATAATACCTGTTGAAGGAGGAGTGGTGGTTAACCAGCTGGTGCCGCTGGTATATACTCCAGCATTTGGAGTTAATCCTGTAACTCTAAGGCCTGCAAATGTCGGTGTTGCGCCTGTGTGTATATCCTGAGGAGCGGATAATGTAATTAATCCTGATGCGAAAGTAACACTTATACGGTTTGTCGTTCCCTGCAGTGTTTTGTACTCATTGGCATCACCTGCGGCATTCATCCCGAGGAGTTGATTGGAGGTGCCCCAGGCTCCGGAAGCAAAGGCTTTCCATTCTGATGCCGTACCGTCCCAGTACCAGAACGATTTTGTATCGGTATCGTAAACCAGTAATCCGTTCGCCGGACTGCCAACTGCCAAACGATTGACAGTTGATAAGCGCGGAGCAAGAAATCCTCTCACAGTGGACCTTAACTCCAGGATCGCTGATCCGTCAGGCGTGATCGCTGCCTCGCTGATACCTACTCCCTGACCAAAAGCTCTCTGGTTTCCGAATGCCAGTACAATAAGTACTGAACACAAAACAATTTTGAAGCGTGTCATTAGTGTACGCTTCCCGGAATTCCGGCCGACATCCGTAATTCCAAATGATTTTTTTTGCACCGTTTTCATGATATGCCTCCTCATTTATATCGTGTTTCTTTTATTTCAAATGATAATATAATACCATCCAAAACAACAGGTTTGTTTTGAATAAATATCCTGCGGAATATTCACATTTCTTTTATAATCAACAGAATAACGTATATTTCTTACTATTTTAGTTAGGTTCAGTTTATATAATACAATATTGTCCGACACTATTTTCTTTTTTTTTAATGCCGATCAAAATTCAGTTATTTAATTAGCCCGCTACTCACAAATCCAAACGGACGCTTCATATATCTTTTATGACAATATACATCTGTTTAAGGTTGCTTTAATGCTACCTTAAAAAACTTCTAAATATATAAAATATTTCAGGATGCTATAATTCTTTTTGACCAGCAGATGAAATTCATAAATGAGTGTGGATTTTTATAAAACAAAAAACCGGATTAAGTTTTTTAGTCCAGATATAAGAACCCCCTTCCGCTGCGCGGAACGCCCCCTAAAGGGGGCTTAAAACCCGTACTGCACTATATTATGAATATATGCCTGGGTTTATAGTCCCGCGTTAGCGGGGGGTTGGGGGGTCAGTGAAAGGAAGCAGGAGCGGCGGGGGTCCACACCTTTATATCACCAGCATCGCATCCCCATATGTCCCGAACCTGTACTTTTCCTTTACGGCTGTCCTATATGCATCAAAAAGAAGATCAAAACCTGCAAATGCAGCGACCATCATAAGAAGAGTTGAATAAGGAAGGTGGAAATTGCTGATCATCATATCAGGTACTTTGAACTCATATGGGGGAAAAATAAATTTATTTGTCCAGCCATCGAAAGGCTTCAGATTACCTCCGGTGGAAACTGAACTTTCAAGTGTCCTGACAACTGTTGTCCCAACAGCACAGACTCTATGTTTGTTTTCTTTTGCCTTGTTTACAATATCTGCTGCTTCATCAGTAATCCTGATTCTTTCCGAATCAACCTTATGTTTGGTAAGATCCTCAACATCAACGCTTCTGAAATTTCCCAATCCGACATGTAATGTGATCTCTGCAAATTCCACTCCAAGGATCTCAAGTTTTTTCAGTAGTTCGCGACTGAAATGTAATCCGGCAGTGGGCGCCGCTACAGCACCTTCATGTTTGGCAAATATTGTCTGGTATCTTTCATTATCCTCTGGTTCCACAGGTCTGTTTATAAACTTTGGCAAAGGTGTTTCTCCAAGATTATAAAGTGTTTGTTTAAACTCGTCGTAGGTACCGTCGAAGAGGAACCTTAATGTCCTGCCCCTGGATGTTGTATTATCAATTACTTCGGCAACCAGAAGATCATCTTCACCGAAATAGAGTTTATTCCCAATTCTTATTTTCCTTGCAGGATCAACAAGAACATCCCACAAACGTTGTTCCCTGTTAAGTTCACGTAAAAGAAAAACCTCAATCTCGGCACCTGTCTTCTCTTTATTTCCATATAATCTGGCCGGAAATACTTTTGTGTTGTTAAAGACCAGCACATCCTTCTCTTTGAAATATTCAATAATATCCTTGAATATCTTATGTTGGTATTTACCTGTCTTCCTGTCAACAACAAACAATCTGGACTCATCCCTGTTCTGAGACGGATAAAGAGCAATCAGCTCCTGAGGCAGATTGTACCTGAATTGAGATAATTTCATAACTGATTATAAATTTAGAAATCCTTTATACGTAAAAATTCCCGTTTTGTTTCATTTGAGCAATAAATTGTTCGAATTTTTCGAGGTTCCAGGCCTTTTCAAGCTTAAATGATCCAATAGCAGTCCTTGTCAGTGCAGAAAGGTAACAGCCGCTTCCTGTTGCTACCCCCAGGTCCCTGGCAAATGACCTTACATATGTTCCCTTACTGCAGAGCAACCTGATCCTTGATTCGGGTATACCAAATTCAAGAAGTTCCAGTTCTTTGAAGAATATTGTTACCGGTTCCAGTTCTTTGATAATACCCTTCCTTGCAATCTCATAAGCCCTTTTACCGTTAACAAATTTTGCTGAATATAAAGGAGGAACCTGCTTCTGCTTACCGACAAAACTCTCCAGAGTACTCTCCAGCAATTTATTTGTAATATGATCTGTTGGATAATGTCCGTCAATTTCTGTCTCCAGATCAAATGATGGTGTTGTTTCACCAAAATGAATGTTTGCAATATATTCTTTATCAAGCTCCTGAAATTCAATTATCCGTTTTGTGGCCCTGCCTGTACATAATATCATTAAACCGCTGGCAAGAGGATCAAGAGTTCCGGCATGCCCCACTTTTAGTTTCTTAATCCCGAGAATATTACTGATCATTATCCGGACCTTATTTACAAGATCGAAGGATGTCCAGTAAAGAGGTTTATCAAACAGGAGTACCTGCCCCTCAGCAAAAATATTGCTCCTCTCATCAGTCATTTTAACCGAGTAATATTGCCAATAAGGCAATTATTACGCAATATATTGAAAACCAGATTAATTTACTGCGCCGTACAAGTGCAATCATCCATCTGCAGGCAAGATATCCTGAAATAAAGGCTGCAATAAATCCAATTATTATTAATCCTATTCCAGTACTCTCATTAGAGATTTCTCCTGTAAATATCTCAAGAAGGTTAGCCCCTATCACAGGTATTAGAACCATAAGGAAAGAGAACCTTGCCATTTCATCTTTCGTATTCCCTATCAAAAGTCCGGTGGCAATTGTAGCTCCTGATCGTGATATTCCCGGAATAACTGCAAAGGCCTGTGCAATACCAATTATAAATGCATCAAGGTAATTAATGGTCCGATTCCCCTTTCTTATAAAATGAGCTCCTGCGAGTAAAAGAGATGTGATAAGCAACATAAATCCCACAAATACTATGTTTCCATTAAACATTTTTTCAATAGGTTCTTTCAGCAAAATACCTGCTAATCCCACGGGGATCATGGAAATAATGATTTTAAACATATAGTTTGTTTCATCATTAAGTTTAAACTTAAGTGTCCCCTTTGCAAGTGTGATTATTTCTTTCCAGAAAACGACAATAGTACTCAGAACTGTTGCCCCGTGAACAGCTACCGTAAAATAAAAACTTGATTCAGGATCAACCTGAAATAACGATTTTGCAATCTCCAGATGACCTGAACTGCTTACGGGCAAAAATTCCGTAAGGCCCTGAATAATACCAAGTATTATTGCTTCGAACCATGTCATATATATAATTGATAATAAATATTGATTTAATTATAAGTTGGCAGTTGGCAAA
>CAZDOM010000122.1:6480-7643 GCA_964507015.1 uncultured Rikenellaceae bacterium
GGCAGTTGGCAAAGGTACCGATTAATGCAAACTGCCAATTGCCAGCTTTTATTTTTGCTCTTCGTTCTCCTTTGGCTTTTTCATTATCGCCCATATTTCAAAAATAAATCCGGTAAGAATTACTATCGGGGCCAGCGTTATCCTTCTGAAGCTGAATATATCATAACTGAATTCGTTGGGATCTTTTGTCCTTCCACCAAGCATAAGGAGAAAACCAATAACAATGATTACAAAACCTATTGCAAGGAGTTTATAATTCTCGCGACCCAGAGCAAAATTCATTTTTTCTTTTTTATCATTTTTTGTTGCCATGTCATTTCATTAATAAAGTTTATCCTCGGAAATATCAAGGTATCTGTTAACAGAAAAGTATGTTGAAATCATATTAATGAGTATTCCAATAAGAATAATTGCACCACCGAGTAATATCATCAGCTTAGTACTTTCGAAGGTAAACATCACAAAAAATTCCCTTTCAACCAGGTAAAGCATGATCATCAGAAGTGTCATTGCTATCAGTGCTGCCATAAATCCGTGAAAAGCACTCTGTAAAATAAAAGGGCGCCGGATAAATGACCTTGTTGCTCCCACAAGCTGCATGGTCCTGATAATAAATCTCCTTGAATAAACAGCAAGTCTTATTGTATTATTAATGATCGTAAGTGCAATAAGAAACAGGAAGGCACTGATTAACAGCAAAAAAAAGCTTATTTTTCTTACATTCTCATTGATGAGAAACAGAAGTGACTCCTGGTAGTAGACCTCTTTCACAAAAGGATATTCAAGAATATATTTTTCAATTTTTGTTACACTGTCAGGGTTTGTATAGCCTGAAAGAAGATAAACATCAATAGATGAAGGAAGGGGATTGTCTCCCAGGAAACTTATAAAATCCTCACCCAGATCTTCCTGCATTTTGGTGGCTGCCACATCCTTTGATACATATTCCGTCGACTTTACATAGTGTTTTGCATCAAGATCCTTCTGAAGCATCCGGATATCTGCCTCTTTAGCGTCATCATCAAGTATTACAGAAAAAGACAGACTCTCACGAAAGTAATCCGACAATTCCTTTGCATTTATTAAAATAAGGCCTAGAATTCCAAGCAGAAACAGAACGAGTGAAACACTTACAACGAGTGTAACATAAGAGCTCCTCAGCT
>CAZDOM010000123.1:0-7514 GCA_964507015.1 uncultured Rikenellaceae bacterium
TGGGTACTGGGTACTGGGTACTGGGTACTGGGTACTGGGTACTGGGTACTGGGTTGACAATTGCCTAATAGCGTTGACTTTTTTATACATGAAAACTAAAGTATTAATATCATCCCTTATCCTGTTGCTTGCCTGTAATGGTAATAAACAGGGTGCTGTTATAGGATTACGTCAAAATATTCATCATGATGATTTTGAATATTCGGTTTCGGATTATACCGTTAAAGAATTTCTAACTAATGGGAATGATACTATTAAAGCCAGGGGGGTATTCTACATTGTTAATTTCAAAGTGGAAAACCGGGCTTTACGTGTCGGGCACAAATGGGATAACTCAATTGCATATATTGTTGACGGAGAAGGGTACATTTTCGAAAATAACAGGAATGCCCAGAATTTTTATGAAATGATCAGTCCTTTTGGGCTTCATGAAAATTATAATACAATGGCTGGCAAAACCGACTCAGTTATTCTTGTATTTGATCTACCCCAAAATATATCGGAACCATATTTAAAAGTCCGTGGCAATATACTTATGGGAGATATTCCGGACAGAGCAAGATTCAGAAAAATGAAAATTAAGCTGTTTAAATAGATTAATAACTGAATAACTCATTAGAAAATGATAATTTTGGTTTTATATTCAAATCAGATTAATATTTAAATCTATCAGCTATGAAGAAATTATTAATCCTATTATTATCATTGATATTAATTTCCTGTGATAATCAAAACCCCGGGACAAAAACAGGTTCAGGTACTGCTGATGCCTTCACTACTGAAGGTAAAGTTGTTACAGTCTATACAACTGCTGACAATACGGATTACAGGCTGACACAAACTGATAAGTTTGAGTTCTCAAAACTGGAAACTATTTCAGAAAGAGATATTTACATTTTTGCTGATCCCTCCGTAACATTTCAAACTCTCATTGGAATAGGAGGTGCTTTAACTGATGCAGCCGCTGAGACACTGGCAAAACTCCCTGCTGATAAACAGGAAGAGGTTATCCAGGCTTACTATGACACTGAAAAGGGAATAGGGTATTCTCTTGCAAGAACAAATATAAACAGCTGCGACTTTTCAAGCGGCAGTTATACTTACATTGATGAGGGCGACAAAGAGTTGAAATCGTTCAATATAGACCACGACAGACAGTATAAGATACCTTTGATAAAAAGAGCTCTTGATGCCACCGGGGGTAAACTGACATTGTTTGCCAGCCCCTGGAGCCCACCGGCATTTATGAAGGATAATAACAATATGCTTCATGGAGGTAAACTGCTGCCCGAATTTTACCAGTCATGGGCAACATATTTTACCAGGTTTATTAAGAGCTATAAGGAAGAGGGTATACCGGTATGGGGTATAACAATTCAGAATGAACCATTAGCTATACAGACCTGGGAATCATGTATCTATTTTGCCGAAGATGAAAGGGACTTTCTCAAAAATTACCTTGGTCCGACAATGGAAAAAGAGGGACTGGCCGACAAAAAAATCATTGTCTGGGACCATAACCGTGACCTTATGGTACAAAGAGCATTGGCAATCTTTAACGATCCTGAAGCCTCAAAATATGCATGGGGAATGGGATTTCACTGGTATGAGGACTGGACCGGCGGACAACAGATGTATAATAATCTGGGCTTCGTAAATAGTGCTTTTCCTGAAAAGCATCTCCTGTTCACCGAAGGTTGTAATGGCCCTTTTAACAGCGACAGATACTATTCCTGGGGACTTGGAGAAGATTACGGTATATCAATGATAAATGATTTCAATAACGGGACTGAAGGATGGACCGACTGGAATATTATCCTAGATGAGACCGGAGGTCCAAACCATGTCAGGAATTTTTGTTTCGCACCTGTTCATGGTGATACAAGAACCGGTGAATTGATATATACCAACTCATATTATTATATAGGTCACTTTTCTAAATTTATACGTCCTGGTGCAAAAAGGATAATGTGTGCCTCAACACGGAGCTATATGCTCACAACAGGGTTTATCAATGAAGACGGAAGTGTGGCAATAGTAGTAATGAATACAGGTAACAGGGAAATAACTTATAATGTATGCTTTGGTCTTAAGACAGGAAAAATAACCTTACTGCCTCATTCGATACAGACATTGGTGATCTGACCCCCCAACCTCCCGCTCACGCGGGACGACTTGTTCCGCCATAGCGGAAGGCTCCCTAAAGGGAGGCTAAGATCAAGCCCCGGCATAGATTGAAATTTAATTCTGATTCACTGGTATTAAGACTGTAAAATCACATAAATACTGGAATTATTTGTAATTTATTATTTCAATTGTAAAGGTGCAGCAGACAGGGAAAATATTTTAAAATCCCCTACTCTTTCTCTTCCTGAAATAATCACGGGCATTAAGTATGATGGAAATAATTAATGCTGCCAGGAAGATATATAAGGTCATCTTATCAACAAGAGCTGCGTCGAAGTTAAGACCGGTAAGCCTGTCGGCAAGGTATTTTATATATGATGTCGGCAGATCAGTTTCTCCGAGCTTTCTCAGAATATTAAAATGCCAGTCGGTAAGTGGACAATAGCCAAGTATACCCACAATTAGACCCAGAAAAAGCCATGAAGCACCTGTAATACCCAGTGTTATCAGGTTCCATAACCTGGTCTTTTTCCATATCCATCCAAAAGTGTTAAATATTATTAGGGATGTATGGAAGATGACGAAGAAAATATCCAGAATATAATTCATCATTCATCAATCATCAATCTATCTCCTTCTGATATATCCTGTATCTCCTGAGTGGTTTTGCATTGAGTTTCCTGATGGCATTATTCATTGGAGCATTATCTTCCAGGACGTAATTAATTTCCATATATGTCTCTGGAGAATAGAGAGATTCACATATGGCCCTGTATAGCAGGCTGTCAATACCTTTACCATGGTATTTGGGTATTACCCCGAGCGCAAACATACGGTATCTTTTCAATCCGGGTAAACCAAGAAGCAGCTTAAGCCATCCGAATGGAAGAAGACGGCCATTAAGGTTTTTGATCAAAGTGTTTATATCAGGAATTGTTATGGCAAATCCGACAGGGTTACCCTGGAAATCTTCGGCAAACAAAACACCTTTGGGATGAATTATTTGTTTAAGATCATGGGCTATTGCCTCAGCTTCTTCCCTTGTCACACTTGTAAATCCCCAGTTATCTATCAGGCTCTGGTTCGAAAGCTCAATTATCCTGAGGACCTCTTCATCATAGTTTTTCATATTGACCTGACGGATACTAATGTTGTACCTTTTCCTGACGTCATCGGTAAGAGTCATTATCCTTTCAGGAATTTTGTATCCTTCCTTGACTGAAATATAGTAGACCAGAAGATCTTTTACTTTCTGCAGATCATATGAAGTGAGGTGATCAATATAATATTCAGGATTATAGGGAGCCATTACTGTTGGTGAAGGGGTGAATCCTTCTATCACAAGACCCCATTCCTGGGAAACAAAACTCCACGGTCCCCGCATATATTTCATACCCTTATCCTTCAACCACTCCTCGGCCGTATTAAGCAGCATCAATGAGGCTTCATTATCGTCGATACAATCATAATAACCAAAGAGACCGACAGGTTCTTTCCATGTTTCCAGTGCAAGCGTATCGATAAAGGCGGCAATCCTGCCAATAGTATTGTTGCCTTTAGTTAGTAGAAAAAGCTTATAATCAATATGTTCCAGTGACGGATTCAGTTTTTTACTGAATTGTCCATTTATTTCAGAACGCAATGGAGGCACCCATATCCTGTCGTTCTTATAGAACTGATAAGGGAATCTGATAAATTTTTTAAGATCAGAGGCAGTGTTTACGGGAACTATTTGCATCCTGGATTTTATTTCACTGTTTTATCGAGGGGACGGTCCAGGCTCTCATATAGACCTCTTCTTCCGGCCTTGTCATTTTTAAGTATCTCACCTGCGTAAGCTGCAACCTGTTCTGCTACTGCCCTGGGAACTACAATAACACCATCACCATCGGCAACAACCACATCACCCGGACAAACAAGTACTCCTCCTATTGTCACAGGCCTGTTTACCGATTCTATCTCGTTTCTCCCGGGACGTATTCCTCTTCCCTTTTTTCTTAAATAGAGTGGTACCTTTTCAAGACCAACCTCATCTGTATCTCTTGCACCGGCATCTGTTACAACACCTGCTGCACCAAGTCTGAACCAGTTAAGTATATTATTTGAGCCGATAGATCCTATATCCCTGTCCTCAACATCATCGATGACTATTGCTGTCCCCGGTTTGATTAGCTGCGTAAATGCTTCTGTTGAGATTGTACTGTAGAAATTACTTTCCCATTCTTTAAAATCTTCGCCCGGACCAGGCAGTGCGGGTCGCTGTGTAGGTACATATCTCACAGTAATTGCGATTCCTCTGAACACATGCTTAAAATCAACAGGGTCGGTCCAGCAGGCGTGTATTTCAGGATTGATAAGCCCGGTTCCCGGAAGACCCACCATATCCATTCCGTCAGATACATCAGCTACACGAAGGTCTTTATAAAGTTTAAGGATCTTTTCATCGTCCTGCTGAGAATAAACCTTCGTTTCAATAAAGTTTACCCCTCTTTCAAGTGTAGTTTTATCTGAAACCTGCGCGATAATGGTATTCAGGAAGGGTAAAGCAATGAATAAACAGATTAAGATCAAGGTTCTCATTATTATAAGTATTTAATGTTTTTGCTAATTTACACTTTTCAATTCGAATAAAAGTCCTAATTTTGATAACACAAACTGATTCGATGCATCATAGCTGGGTACTCGAATATAAGATAAAAATCAACCGGTCAGGACTCTGCTGACCAGGAAGCAGTATCTCCCTATTGTAATTCCGTTCAGAATTATTCTCATTTTATTATCATTATTAACGGATATAATTAGTTGCTGTGAATCACTCTCTTCTAAGAATTAAACAAAAGAAGATAAAAAACAGTCTATAATACTTTAAATCATAATACAATGGAAAAACTAATAATAACAGGATCAGATCTGACAATTTATAATGTTGTCAATGTAGCAAGGTATGGTCAGAAAGTTGAGCTTCATCCTGATGCACGCTGTAGGATAGATGAGTGCCGTGCCATGCTTGAAAAAAAGATTGTTGCGCATGAGATCATGTACGGTGTTAATACCGGTATCGGGGAGTTTTCTGAAATGGTCCTGAATGATGACCAGATAAAGGATTTTCAAAGATACCTTGTCTATAATCATGCAGCAGGTATTGGTGAACCGGCATCCATCGAAACAGTCCGTGGCGCCATGCTAGGCAGGATAAACGTTCATGCACACGGTAATTCCGGCAACCGTCTGGAAATAACTGAGACAATTGTTGAGATGCTCAATAAAGGTTTAACACCTTATGTATGCCAGAAAGGTTCTGTCGGAGCTTCTGGTGATCTTGCACCGATGTCGCAGATAGCACTACTGCTGTTAGGTGAAGGGCAGGCCTATTATGAAGGGGAACTTCTGGAAGGTAAGGTTGCCATGGAAAGGGCGGGAATTCCTGTCCCGGGGCTGCTAGCCCGTGACGGACTGGCTGCCATCAACGGATCAAATGTCCTTACAGCGATGAGTGCAATCTGGCTGGTCGATGCCAATAACTGGCTTAAACAAGCTGAAATAGCAGCTTCGATGTCGCTTGAAGCCCTTAAGGCAAATATGAAACCCTACACACCACTACTGCACGAGGTAAGAGGGTTTAAAGGAGCTGTCAGGAGTGCAAACGCAATAAACAAATGTATTTCCGGCGGTGATCTTAAAGAGGGCAAAGTTAAATCGAAAGTTCAGGATGCCTATTCGATGAGATCAACACCACAGGTTATCGGAGCTGCTCATGACATGCTTGCTTTTGCAAGAAGCCAGGTTGAAATAGAGCTCAACGGCGTTGGTGATAATCCGATATTCTTCCCGGATAAAAACCTTACTCTTTCCGGTGCAAATTTCCAGGGATCACCCGTTTCTGTTCCTATGGATATAGCAGGTGCTGTTATCACAATGGTAAGTGTAATGTCGGAAAGAAGGATGAACAGGCTTAATAACCGGGCCCTTAGTGTAGGATTACCCGACTTTCTTACAAAAGGAGCCGGTATGTTTTCAGGTTTGATGCTTAGCCAATATACAGCCGATATGATGATTGTGGAACAGAGGATACTTTCTATGCCGGCATCAATACAATCGATACCTGCCGCAGCCGACCAGGAGGATTTCGTTTCTATGGGAATGAATACAGCAATTAAAAATAACCAGATACTTGACAATGCCTATGGCATTCTCGGGATTGAATTTATGGCTGCAGCACAGGCTCTCGACTTCAGGAAAGAGGAATATAAATTTGGGAAGGGTGTACAGAAAGCAAAAGATGTAATAAGGAAACATGTTGAATTCCTGGATATTGACCGCCCGCTCTACGCCGATCATACAGCGATGAGAGAACTTGTAAGGTCGTGTGAGATCCTTCATGAAGTGGAGAAAGAGGTGGGTTCACTTGAATAAATGTTACCTGTTTTGACTCTGTGGTACTCTGTTGCTCTATTACCAGCCGAAGCTTAAGCGTAGGTCGGCTTATATTTATTTATTATATTTACTTATTAACCAAAAAGTCAGACCATGATACGGAAAGCCCTGATCTTTGCAGCATTAATTATTACAGTAACTGCCAGCGGGCAGACGAACTACACACCGACAGAAGGCAATCTTAAAAACCGCCAGTGGTTTCAGGATGCCAAATTCGGCATGTTCATTCACTGGGGAGTATACAGTGTACTTGGAGACGGCGAATGGGTAATGAATAACCAGAGGATAGATAAGAATACCTATGAAAAGCTCCCTTCATTTTTCAATCCGGTAAATTATGATCCTAAAGAGTGGGTTGCTATGGCAAAAGCTGCCGGTGTGAAATATATAACCATCACCAGTAAGCATCATGATGGTTTTGCGATGTTCGATTCAAAGCTTACAGACTGGGATATAGTCGATCGTACTCCTTACAAAAAAGATGTACTTAAGATGCTTGCCGATGAGTGCCGGAAGGAGGGTATAAAACTATTCTTCTACCATTCCCAGCTCGACTGGTACCAGGATAATTATTATCCCCGCGGAAATACAGGACAAACAGCCGGGAGACCTGATAATGGAGACTGGTATAAATACCTCGATTTCATGGATGGACAGCTCAGCGAATTGCTTACAAACTATGGTGATATAGGAGGTATCTGGTTCGATGGTTTCTGGGATAAAAGAGATGCCGACTGGCGCCTCGATAAAACTTACAGTCTTATACATAATCTGCAGCCTGATTGCATGATAGGAAGTAACCACCACCTCGCACCATTCCCGGGTGAAGACTTCCAAATGTTTGAGAAGGATCTTCCGGGACAAAAAACAACGGGATTCAATCCTGACCAGACCATTGGTGCAATTCCTCTTGAGACATGTGAGACAATGAATAACTCATGGGGATTTAACCT
>CAZDOM010000124.1:0-7360 GCA_964507015.1 uncultured Rikenellaceae bacterium
TGACCCCCGGTCCCGCTGACGCGGGCCCACCCCCTGAAGGGAAAATGACCCCCGGGCCCGCTGACGCGGGCCCACCCCCTGAAGGGGGTTTAAAACCCAAATTACTAAATAACATTTTATATGGGTTTATAGCCCCCCTTTAGGGGGGTTGGGGGGTCAGTGATGGACTAGGGGGGTTGGGGGGGTCAAGCTTGTAAGCAGGGAGGTTGGTGGTGGCAATAAAAAAGGGGCTCTGTAACAGGCCCCTTTTATATAATCAAAATCGATTTTATTTCAGTGTAAAGGTAATTGGTACCATATACCAAACCGGTACCGGTTTGCCACCCTGTTTACCGGGTTTGAATGCAGGAAGTGCTGATACAACACGTATTGCTTCTGTATCAAGTTCGGGATCGACACCTTTAAGCACACTTACCTGGCTTACACCACCTTTGGAGGTAACACAAAATCTCACGATGACCCTGCCCTGGATATTATTCTCCTTGGCAACTTCAGGGTAGTTTGTATGCTCTCCAATATATGCCAGAAGAGCAACTTCACCACCCGGGAACATAGGCATCTCTTCTACCACCACGAAAGGTTCCGGTTCAGCTTCTGCTTCCTGTATCTCTTCTTTCACCGGTTCAACATATTCAACAACCTCTTCGTTTTGAACCTCAATCTGTGCATCATCGGCAGTCATTAGCTGTACAGCTTCCTCGGGTTTGACGGAGTCAACAACAACGGGCGGTACATATCTTGCCTGCTGAACAACTTCCTGAGGTGGAGGAGGCGGTGGAGGCGGTGGAGCTACAAGGTCGGTAGGCTGATCCAGATTCTCCATTGTTATCTCAACCTGTCTTTCTGTCCTCTTTTGCCTGCCTTCAATAGCTTTGGCATTAAGGTAGGGGGTGATAATAGCCGTAGCTAATATAATAACTCCTAACAAAGTTGAGATTAGCACGTTACGGCTGTATTTCTTGCGTAACCTGTAAGCTCCGTATTCCTTATTCCTTATTTCGAAAACTATGTCATCGAAGGCAGGAGCTGATATCTTTTCTTTTGCCATTTCTTTAAGATTTACAGGATTAATCGGATGAAGTTCCGGTGGTAGAGCCGGAAGTAGTACCAACGGCTGCTTCTACCATGTCTTCTTCATACCATGCAATATCAACAAACATATAATGAGCAACTCCGCAGATATTCATCTCATCTAATATATCGACAAAATTCCCGTAAGTTGCTTGCTTGTAGGCTTTAATAAGCACAATAGGTCCGGTGTCATCGTCATTCTTAAGCTTTCGGATCGCACCCTGGACAGAATCCTGGGAGATATCTATTTCCCCTTTGAGAACCTGCAGGTTGAAATCATCAATCCTTTTGAACAAAGTTCTGTTCCACCCAAGGAGTATCTGACGGATACCTGTGGCACTAAAATCAGATTCCCTAAGCGGCGGCAGGTTATTAAAATTCTCAGGTTTTACAGTTCCCGGATAATAAAAGATTCTATTTTCCGGACCAAGAATAATATTCTGGGTCCGGCTAGCCGAAATCTTCGGGGCCTCCTGGTTAATATCCTTTAGCTTCTCGGGAAGTACGATCTCCATGATTTTGGCCTTATTGAAAGCAGTTGTAAGCATAAAGAAGACAATAAGAAGACACATAAGGTCTACCATAGGTGTCATGTCAATATGCGGCGGATGCTTTTTGGTTTTCTTCTTCCCGTCTTTCCCTTTTTCTTCCTGAATTATTTCTGCCATATCACTGTTGTATTTCTTCTAAGTTTATTTTAGCTGCTTCAAGACTGGTAATCAGATTAAACCTGCTTACATTCCTTTCCTGAAGTATATCCAGAACTTTCTTTACAACCGGGAATTCAGCCCTTGCATCTCCCTTTAAACATGCCTGTATTTGGGGATTTACCTGGCGGGCATACAATATCCACATTGTCAGCTGATTATCGGTGGAGTCCATCGGGATTCCAACTTGTAACTCATCCCTGAGCCTGTTATCTTTTGTGCTCAGGAATTCTTTCATCTGCATAATCGGGACTCCCAGCGATGATTTATATTTCTCGAAAGTTTTTAACTCTTCAGGAGTGAATTCGATACCATACCTTTTTCCCATTTCCTCAAGGATTTTTGGTCTGTAGGCGAGGAGGGTGTCAGGACCGTTATCGAAATTCATAAAGACCTTACCATCATTTGAAATGAGGAAAGTCATCATATCAAAATCAGGTGTAGGTTTTTCTGATATTGAAAACGGAGTATCAACAGTAGCCGGTTCAGGTTGTCTCATTGTTGTAGTAAGCATAAGGAAAATAAGTACTACAGAGAAAAGGTCAACCATCGGCGTCATGTCGATGCGGGGCGACTTGGTTGGTAATTTAATCTTTGGCATTTTCGCTTTTTATATTTGTATTAATTTAACCAAAAGATCAACTCTAATTACATGTTTTTCAGGGAGGCAGCAAAATTTTGTGTAAGGCTGAATCCTGCTTCGTCAATTTTATATGTATATGAATCAACAGATGTTGAGAAATAATTGAAGGCGATAATTGACAGAGTTGATCCTGTGATACCGAATGCGGTATTTACAAGAGCTTCAGATATACCCTGTGAAAGAGCTAATGCATCAGGAGCTCCTGATTGGGCAAGAGCCGCAAATGCACGTATCATACCTAATACTGTTCCGATAAGACCTATTAACACTGATATTGATGCCAGGGTTGAGAAAATCACCATGTTCCTTGATAACATAGGCAACTCAAGTGCAGTGGCCTCTTCAAAAGATTTCTGGATAGAAAGGATCTTCTGGTCTTTCTCAAGTTCCTTATCCTGCTGGAGGTCCCGGTATCGTAATAAACCCGCTTTCATAACATTAGCAAGAGAACCTTTCTGCTTATCGCAAGCATCCATAGCCTCTTCAATTTTGTCTTCATTAAGAAGATTCTGAAGGTTACGGACAAATGTGTTTAACCTGCCTTTACCTTTAGCTCTTGAAAGTGTAATGATCCTTTCAAAAACGAAGATAATAAGGGAGAGAACACAGGTCATAAGAACAGGAACAATGAAACCACCTTTATAAATGATTCCAAGATAGTTCCCTTCAATATTATGTCCTTTCGGATTACCCCCTTCGAAGTTTACCGGATTACCCATTATATTCTCAAACAATAAATAGGATACCACAAAAGCTATCAAAATAGCACTGGCTGCAAATATGTTCTGCAGCGCATCTTTTAGACTACTACTTCCTTTACTCATTTTAATCGATTTGTTTAGGTTAAAGATTTAACAATTCGCAAATATATATATTATCAATTGGTTTTTTCAAATAAAATATAATATTATTGTTCTTTTTGATTGCATTATATAATATCCTCAATCAATAAGACCGTCAATTTCCCTGTACACCCTATAATTAATATTATACCTGATAAAATTCCCCGGGTCTGTATCTATTTTTCAAGTGAAACGTTATAAACCCTGGAAGCTGTTATAGGGATCTCCTTGGATTTATATCCTTCAGCAGATATTATCAGTATTTCAGATCCCTGAGGTATTTCAAATTTATATTCACCACGAGTATTGGCTAAATTTTCAGCTGCTGTATCTTTGACTCTGATAGAAGCATATGCTATAGGTTTTCCTGTTGCAGCTTCCTTGATCACACCTCTTATTTCATTAGGATTAATTCCCTTCTTAATCAGTGCTTCGTAATTACGAATCCAGTTTATCTGATTCTTAGCCGAGGTATTGTTAGGATCAATTTCCAGTATTTTGTTATATGCACTTGCCGATCTTGCGAGGTAAGGAAGTTTCTTCTCATTCTCTTTTTCATCTGAGACCATTCGCAGTTCAATCAATCCTAACCCACTATAGCCCTTAATCTTATTATCATTATTATTGGGATCAAGATTTATCAAACGATTATAGTAATTTTTTGAATCAGTAAAGTTTTCTTTAGACATATTATAATAACCAAGATATTGTAAAGCCTCAACCATTTCAGATTCATTATTCAAAGAATCGTTTTCTGCCAATTTGATTACTTTTTCAAATTTTGGTTTTGCAAGGCCGCGACTATAATCAGGATCCATACGTGAATAGGTTCTGGCAATGTAAAGATGTGCCTGTAAATCTCCAGGCCACTTTTTAATAACTTTGTTGAATATTGAATCAGCTGCTTTATAGTTTTCTCCTATATAATATGCTCTTCCTACCTGCATATATTCTCCAATTCTTTCTTCACCGGGAGTCATCATTCGGGCCCATGTTTTAGCAGCTTTATTATAGAATTTGAAGTTATAAGAATTTACTGCCATTTCACTCAAAACAACCTTGTCCTGAGGTTTCATCTCAAGTACTTTTTCATATTCGTTGAATCCCCTTTGAATTTCCTTGTAGGCATTATCAACCAGGGTTTCCTGCTCATCAACCTTTTTTGTAAGTTCGTCAAGAGCTGGTTTTAACTTTGGTTTCATTGCAGCAGAAGCTGAAGAATATTTTGAGTTCTCTTTTTCAAGTTGCTGCTGAAGACTCCTAAGCTGGTCAGCCATTTTCGGATAATTCTGGTTTTTCTTCATCAGGATCCTTGCCATATAATGGTGGTCCTTCCATAATATTCTGTCTTCTGATACTGTATTGAACAATTGCTCCATATAATATTGAGCTTTATCATTATCAGGGTTTTTCCTTTCAAAATAAGAATATCCTGCAAGTCGGTTCAGGAATGATCTCGATTTGTCAACAGCAAGGATCTCTTCAACATTCTTAATTACCTGATCATAATCTCCTGCATAAAATAATGATGATACATACCTTGTCTGTGCAGGTATATTACCGGCACTCAGCTCAAGGTATTTCTTATAGTTTTCCTTTGATTGTTCAAGTCGCTGGGCCATCCAGTAGAGCTGTCCGAGTTCCCTGTATGCCGGGGCATAATTTGGATCGAGGCTTATTGCTTCCTCAAAATAGGGAATCGCAAACTGCAGGCTTTTGCCCCTGACGTAAATACTTCCGATCTTCATTGCTGCAGTTGGGGAGGTAGGATCAGCAAACTGTGCCAGGTTATAGTTCTTAATGGCATTTGATCCATCATTACCCAGAATGTAAATATCACCTGCAATAAGATATATCTCCGGATTATTTGGGGCGATCTTTATTGCTTCTCTTATCAGTGGAAGAGCAACGGCAGTGTCAACATTCCTGTCCTTTATATATGATTCGGCCAGTTTTGCAAGCGTTAATGAATATACGTCGGCCGGTGGATTTATCTTTTTTATCTTCTTATAGGGGAGGAGGAAGCTTTTTGCCTTGGCACGCATCTCTTCAGCTGTTTTATCATCACCACTGTAATATGCTACTTTGGCAAGACCAACATAGTTGAGAGGGTAATTCGGATCAGCATCAACTCCTTGCTGATATGTATCTTGTGCCTCTTTTATAGCAAGACTGAATGAATTGGAAATTGTATCCGAAAAATAGTCAAGCAGAATATTCTCACCAAGATAAAAATAATATTTGCTGTTTGAAGGCTCATTCTGAGTCAATTGCTTCAGCATTTCTCCTGCTTTATCATACTGTTCACTTTTTGTAAGGAGAAGTGCAGAATGCAGGTCCTGTGCCTGATTGTTGAAAGTAACTATCAATGCCAGAGCAACTGTCAGATATACACCCTTTTTAAAGATTGAACGTTTCATAACTGTTAATTTATTTTTGATGTCAATTATACAAATTTTTTATTTTTTTTAAAACTTTGTCACCTTTTTATCTTTATTCTTTTATCTTTTATCTTTTATCTTATTCAGTTTTTATCTGAACGAGTCTTATCGGCATGGTCGCAGGAACGAGTCCTGATTTAAGTACTATCCTTTGTCCCTGTTCAGCTGTTGCCCATTGAATAATTCCTGCACCCAGTCCGAGAAATGTCTCCCTTGAAATAAAGAATATCTCCCGAACAAAGGGATATGATTTGAGATAGATAGATCCCTGATCCGGCCTGTAGTAAGAGCCGTCACTATTAAACCTCTCTGAAACTGCAACAATATTTACCTTTTTTATAAAACTCCTGCTAAGTGAATCGTCCTTGTCACTTATCCAGTTAACACTTACAATACCAAGAGCATCTTTATTCCTTGAAACAAAATCTATTACTTCCGGATTGTTATTGACAGCAAAGAAATCTTCAGGTAGTGCATCTCCAATTTCAAACAACTCTTTGAAATATCTGATGTTACCTGATTTAGTATTGTCAAATATTACTCTTATATCTCCAAGCTTTGATTTCTGATCCAGTTCTTTCCACCTGGTTATATTTCCAAGAAAAATATTCCTGATGTCCTCATAATTTATAAGTGTATCGTTGTTATCCCTGTTTGTTACAAGTGCCAGAGCATCCCATGCAAATGATGTTGTACGGGCAATAATAAGAGAGTCGCGCAGATATTGAACCTGGTCTTCGGTAAGTTTTTTGCTGGTCACAATCACCTTTACCGAATCATTCATGAAATCATTTATTACATCATATTCAGGTTTGTAAAGGGGTTTAATTTTTGCATTTATATAAAGACTGGTAAATGTTTCAACCTCTGTATCAATAAGAGGTTGAAATGATTCATCAGATATTATCCTGATGTTTCCCCGGGTTGGTGTTTCATCCATTCTTGTAACGCCACCTTTACATGAATAAAGTGAAATAAGGAGTACTGCGGTTAATATCGGTAATCCTGAATTTAAAAAATGATTGTGCGATCCGGTCACGATAATCCTCTTGATGATAAACATTTTACGGCACGCAATATTAGTAATTTTTTGTATAAATAACGCAACTCTCATAACCTTATTTTTTATCTACTTATTAATACTGCAAAGTATGTGCCAAGACAAAACCTGTTAATGTAGTAACAGGCTCAATACTCATCTTCGTCTCTCCTGAAAAAGAGTTTGTAAAGAGAAACAACAGATGTATAAACCCTGAAAATGCCATAAAACAGGAATGCTCCGCCTATAATATTGCGTAAAGCTCTGTCAATCTGAAAATTATCTGCAAAAAAAAGCAGGAATATTCCTGCCCCTACATAAAAGAGTGACATCATAAACCTGATTACCGCCTGAACTTGCTTTACTACAATATTACTGTCCATCTTCAAGATTTTTCGCAAATAAACTAAAAAACCCTCTAAATGCAAAGCTATATTTTTATATCGTTAAGAAAATCAGCTTGCACGATAATATCCCTGTTTATAAAAGTAATGAGCTGTCACCATAACTGAGGAATCTGAAATCATTTTCCATGGCATATCTGTAAATCTTTTTCCAGTCTTCACCTGTCCATGCTGATACAAGAAGCAGCAGTGTACTTTTAGGCATATGAAAGT
>CAZDOM010000125.1:0-7191 GCA_964507015.1 uncultured Rikenellaceae bacterium
TAAGATTTCTTGCAGCCTTGTAACCCAGTACCGAATTATATAATGCTGCTTCAGTGACCTTTGTTCCTGTTTCGTGTCCAATGAAATAGTTTTTTTGAGTGATATCCATAAAATTGGTTGCAGATCCTTTTGTACTTCCAAAGCCTCCTATTGCAAATCCTCCCTTTACGCCTTTTGTGCCCAGTTCATCCTTTACATATATCCTCGCACTATCCGGTCCTATGAAGATGTAATCCTGTATTTCATCCTGCTTATCATAGCCAAAACCACCAATGGCAAATCCGCCTTTTGCTCCCTTGATAAGGTCAGGTGTCTGGTCAACATAAATTCTTGCACTATCCTTATTTAATGTAAACAGGTCATGGAAGACTGGATCTTCCTTTGAACTACCGAAACCTCCTATAGCAAAACCGCCTTTTACTCCTTTACCTGTTTTTTCAAGCGGTACATTGATCCTGACTCCCTGGTTATAAACAGCAAACATTGTCTGTCCGTCCTGCCTTTTTACTTCAAAGAGGGCCTCCTCTATCTCTTTTGGATAATTGCCGATAACATCAAAACTATGCATCAGTACAACAGTATCTTCATTCATTGTAAACGGATTGTCAGCATTTTCGAATGAATAATTTGAGACCATTGCATAAGGGACCGAAAAGAGCTGTGCTGTGCCAACTTCGATCCATGTGCCAGCCTCCAGGCTGACAGTTGTTTTTATATAGAGCGGCTGCATGGTCCAGTCTATATCTGAAAAATAGTCAACATATCCGCTTACAGGTGTAGCTGAAGGGTCACCTACAATAAGCTGGAAAAGACCGTCATCATTTGTGGTTACTGAATGTTCCTCTTCCCAAACAGTTGTAAGATCTCCGTCAAGGATGGCAATCCTGACTCCGATATCTTCTCCTTTTAATATATCACCATTCCCATCGCGGGCAATGGACATATAGTTAAAACCCTCCGGCACCTGTGCTGAAACAACATAACCGGTGAAAATAAGAGCAAAAAATAATAGTAAAGATTGGAGATTCTTCATAGCGGCAGATACGATTAGAATTAAAAAGAAAAAGTAATGAATATTTTTGAATTTGCCTGCTATTTTTTGACTAAATGATAAAAATGTTCTATAAACGCCCGTAAAACATAGACATAAGAAATTCAAGTCATGGAAAACTTATTTGCCGGTTTGTTTTTCTCATTTAACCGGCACCTCTATATTAGCCCACGGGCATCCGGGAACGGGACAATTGTTGATCTTGTGTTCTTTATTATCAGCGGGTTCCCAGCCCATAATGAGATAAAGGGCAAAGAAACCAACAATATATGCGATTGCAATATGCCATCCTTTTCTGAGCCAGAGGATCACATCGCGTCCTTCCGGAAACTTATTGGTAAGTGCCACTCCCGCAGAAGAACCGAACCATACCATTGATCCTCCGAATCCAACTGTATAAGCCAGCATACCCCAGTCATAATGTCCTTGTTGGAGGCATAGTTTTGTAAGCGGGATATTATCAAACACAGCAGACAGGAATCCAAGGAAAAAGGAAGTTATCCATGATGCATCAGGTAGTTCCTGTACCGGCATCATGGATGCACTTAATACAAGACTAAGAAGAAAAATAGTTCCTTTAAATGAACCGGGAACCTCCTTCCATGGCACTTTTATTATTAAAGTACTGACAGCCAGAGCTATCCAGACTCCGAGGGCAGGCATGTCGTATAAGATATTTGACAAGATTGCCCCTATCAGGATCAACACAACTGCTATAATTCTTTTCCAGTCAATTTTAATTCCTCTAGGCGGATTTTTCTGTATCCGATGGAATTTGTCCTGCTGATGGGCTCCTATCCATCCAAAAATAAGGAATGCAAATATTGCAGCAACAAATGCATGAAGAACATTTAAAGCAGATACTCCATCTATCCACATCATAGTTGTTGTTGTATCTCCGAGTACACTCCCTGCACCTCCTGCGTTGCTTGCAGCTACAATAGCTGCCAGGTATCCGATATGGATTTTATGTTTAAATACTACAAGGGCAATGGTCCCTCCTATAAGTGCTGCAGCAATATTATCAAGAAATGCTGACATGATAAATACAAATACGAGCAGCAAAAAAGCTCCCTTCCAGTCATTGGGAAGATATTTCGGAAGAACATCAGGAACATGGGAATCTTCAAAGATCTTTGCCAGTACAGCAAATCCGAGTAGCAATCCCAGCAGATTGAGCAATATACCCCATTCTCCCTGTCTGAGATCAACATGTTTCAATTGTTCCACAAAAGGGGTCTCGCCAAACATATGTTCGAAAAAATGAAATCCAGGATCGAAAATAAATTTGAAAATAAGTAACACGGTCACTCCGGTAAGTGCCACAACGAAAGTATGCCTGTGGAATAGTGCAACACCAAGCAGTATTAATCCGAAGATTATAAATTCAATTCTTACAGGGCCAAGAGATGGAGGCTCGCCTGATGAGGCGAAAGTTATAACCGGGAATAATACAAAAAGTAAAAACAAAAAAGCCTTTTTAAAGGCTCCATTCCCGATGTTTAATCTGTTGTTAATCATTAAAACAGGAAATTTCTATGAACAGTTACCGGCGCAAAATTAATAAAAATTATATAAGCATAATTATTTTAATAATTTAAAATCCGGGCTTAATCCTTTTGTAATATTTACACCTCCATGTGTTGTGGAAGAATATCCGGAAGTGATAAAACTAACATTTCTCTGTTCTTTCTCATACGAGGGTTTCCATCCCCATACAAGATATAACACTATGAATCCTAAAATAAATGCCACTGCCACATGCCATCCTTTTCTTACCCAGAGAATCACATCACGTGCATCCTGGAATTTATTTGTTATTGCTACTCCTGCCGAGGATCCGAACCATACCATGGATCCTCCAAAACCAACAGTATATGCAAGCATTCCCCAGTCGTAGTTACCCTGTTCCAGACATATTTTTGTCAAAGGGATATTGTCAAAAACTGCTGAAAGGAAACCAAGTGCCAGGGCTGTCATCCACGATGCATCAGGTAGCTCTTCAACAGGCATCATCGAAGCACACATCACAAGTGACAACAGGAAAATGGTACCTTTAAGCGCTCCAGGTACCTCTTTCCAGGGTACAGGTCTGAGTAAAACACCAAGTACAATTGCAATCCAGACGCCAAGTGCCGGCATGCTGTATAAAATATTTGAAATTATGGCACCGGCCAGTATCAGAAGAACATGTACAAGCTTTAACCAGTCAATCCTGATATCAGCAGGTGCATCCGGTTGGATCCTATGGTATCTGTCCTGCTGATGGGCCGCTATCCATGCAAAAAACAATAAAGCTGCAAAAGCTGCAATGTATGCATGTAAAACATTAAGTGCAGGAACCCCGTCAATCCACATCATTGTCGTTGTTGTATCACCAACTACGCTACCGCTGCCTCCTGCATTACTGGCAGCAACCATAGCTGCAATATACCCTATATGCACCCTGTTTTTAAATACAACCAGAGCAATTGTCCCGCCAATAAGTGCTGCAGCAATATTATCGAGGAAAGATGAAAGTACAAAAACAAATATCAGCAGAATAAAAGGACCCTTCCAGTCATTTGGAAGATATTTTGGCAGCAATTCCGGAATCCGCGATTCTTCAAATATCCTTGACAGTACTGCAAATCCCAGCAGCAGACCCAGCAGGTTTAGAAGAATACTCCATTCTCCTTCTCTCAGATCCTTATTCATGATTTGTTCACCAAACGAGGTTTCACCAAACAGATGTTCCCCTAAATGAAATCCCGGATCGAAAATGAACTTGAATGAAAGCAATACAACCAGACCGGTAACTGCCACCCAAAAGGTCTGCTTATGGAAAAGGGCAACCCCAAGGAGAATTAATCCGAATATAATAAATTCAATACGCACCGGACCCAAAGACAGGGCCTCTCCGTTTGATCCAAACAAATAACCCGGAATTATTGATAATATCAGTAGCAGAAATAGTCTTCTACTGTTCTTTGAAAGGAAGTTACGGGTAAGATTACACATATAAACGGAATATTAATAATAAGGAGGTATATATCTAATCCTGGTGCCAAATTATATATATTTTATGAATTAAAATCCATTCATTATATTGTTTTTATCATACAGACACGAATAATAATTTTGAGATCTAATCTGCAGATAATCTATTAATTTTAATAATTTTGCATGCTTATTTAGATTAAATATAATTAGTATTAAACAATTATGGTCGTAGTTAGTTTATACCTGGTAGAGATAGTCTAATATGAAGATGGAGAAAGATCAGGATAAGATATTAAATGATGTAACCTCCGGTGAATATAAATACGGTTTCTATACCGATATTGAAATGGAGCAAATTTCCAAGGGCCTTAGTGAGGAGGTTATCCTGACCATTTCAAAAAAGAAAAACGAACCAGACTGGCTTCTTGAATTCCGCCTGAAGGCCTTTCGCCACTGGCAGACGATGAAAATGCCTCAATGGGCTAACCTTAAAATACCGCCAATTGATTACCAGGAGATTATTTATTATTCTGCTCCAATGAAAAGGACATCACCTGAAAGCCTTGATGATATAGATCCCGAACTTAAAAAAACATTCGACAAGCTAGGAATACCCCTTGAAGAACAGAAACATCTTACAGGGATTGCTGTTGATGCTGTGATGGACTCTGTCTCTGTAAAAACAACCTTCAGGGAAATCCTTGCAGAGTCAGGAATAATATTCTGCTCATTCAGTGATGCAGTAAAGGAATATCCCGAACTGGTTAAAAGATACATGGGTACTGTGGTCCCTTATACTGATAATTTTTTTGCTGCCTTAAACTCTGCTGTATTCAGCGACGGATCATTTTGTTACATCCCGAAAGGGGTAAGATGCCCGATGGAACTTTCAACATATTTCAGGATCAATGCAGCCAATACAGGTCAATTTGAAAGGACACTTCTCGTAGCCGATGAAGAGAGCTATGTAAGTTACCTCGAAGGCTGTACGGCGCCAATGAGGGATGAAAACCAGCTTCATGCTGCTATTGTGGAGGTCATTGCTGAAAACAATGCAGAGGTGAAGTACTCAACAGTTCAGAACTGGTATCCTGGTGATAAGGAAGGAAAAGGCGGGATATTCAATTTTGTGACAAAAAGAGGTCTCTGCAGGGGTGATAATTCAAAGATATCCTGGACCCAGGTTGAAACTGGATCTGCTATCACATGGAAATATCCATCATGTATACTTCGCGGCGATAATTCAACCGGCGAATTTTATTCTGTTGCCGTTACAAACAACTATCAGCAGGCGGATACCGGGAGCAAGATGATACATATAGGCAAGAATACAAAAAGTACAATAGTGTCAAAGGGAATATCGGCCGGGAAGGGACAGAACAGCTACAGGGGCCTCGTGAAAGTACTGAAGAATGCCTCAGGTGCCAGGAATTTCTCACAATGCGACTCGCTGCTGCTGGGGGATAAATGCGGTGCACACACCTTTCCTTACCTGGAGGTTGATAACCAGACAGCTATCGTTGAACATGAAGCCACAACATCAAAAATAGGTGAGGACCAGATATTTTACTGTAATCAAAGAGGAATATCGACAGAAGATGCTGTCGGGCTGATTGTAACCGGGTATGCCCGGGAGGTGATAAATAAGCTGCCCATGGAATTTGCCGTTGAGGCACAGAAACTTTTACAGATAAGCCTTGAGGGAAGCGTTGGGTGATATTAAAAGATAAAAGACAAAACAACAATAAACAATATAATGCTGGTTATTAAAGATTTAGAAGCTGCTATTGACGGGAAACCAATACTGAAAGGAATAAGTATTGAGGTTAATCCAGGGGAGATACATGCTATAATGGGACCAAACGGTTCAGGGAAAAGCACTCTTGCTGCTGTTATTGCAGGCAGGGAATTTGTAGTAGTTACCAAAGGAACAGTAACCTATATGGGTAAGAACCTGCTTGAAATGGCTCCCGCGGATCGCTCGAAAGAGGGAATCTTCCTGGGATTCCAATACCCTATCGAAATACCGGGTGTAAGCATGGTCAACTTCATGAAGACAGCAGTTAATGAACACAGAAAGCATAACGGAATGGAGCCTCTTTCAGCATCGGAATTCCTGAAACTCATGCGTGAGAAAAAAGAGCTGGTAGAGATTGATTCCAAACTGGCTAACAGATCGGTTAATGAAGGATTTTCAGGAGGTGAAAAGAAAAAGAACGAAATATTCCAGATGTCAATGCTGGAACCAAAACTGGCAATTCTTGATGAGACCGATTCGGGTCTTGATATAGATGCCCTTCGCATAGTGGCTAACGGTGTCAATAAGCTTAAAAGGCCCGATAATGCTGCAATAGTGATAACACATTACCAGAGACTTCTAGATTATATTATTCCAGATGTTGTACATGTACTGTATGATGGCAGAATAGTTAAAACAGCCGGGAAAGAACTGGCTCTTGAACTTGAGGCAAAGGGATATGACTGGATAAAACAGGATGTTGAAAAGAATGATCTGCCATGAATGATCTTCACGAAAATAGTGATCGTTATCTAAAACTTTTTAATGAAAATATAAAGAGGATATCTGAGAATTCAGCTCCCTTTATAAATTCATTTCGCGAAGAAGCTATAAAAAATTTTGTTAAAACAGGAATACCAACACGGAAAAACGAAGCATACAAATATACAAACCTGAATCCATGGTTTAATCACAAATATAAAAGCTATTTTATTCCTGTTGACTCGGATTTTAAAAATGCTGAGGAATTCAACTGCGATGTTGAAGACCTTGATACCTATGGAATAGTCCTTCTAAATGGCTTTTATCCGACAACAAATGGTAAATTAAGAGAACTGCCTGGTGGCATACAGATTGGCAGTCTTAATGAAGCCGCAAAAAAATTCAACGGCAGGATCGAAAAACATTATGGAAAATATTTAAACGGAAACAACGACGGGCTGGTACATCTGAATACAGCCATGGCCTCTGACGGAGTTTTTATTTATGTCCCCGAAGGTACTACATTGAAAAGACCTGTTCAGGTTGTCAATCTGGTTCAGTCTGATTCGGATATATTCAACCAGCACCGTAATCTTATTGTTGTTGAAAAGAATGCTGATTTCACTCTGATAATCTGTGATCACACACTATCTCCAAA
>CAZDOM010000126.1:0-6777 GCA_964507015.1 uncultured Rikenellaceae bacterium
GTATAACGGTATGGCGGTGCAATGATCTGATAGTAACGAATTGCCGGGGGAAAATAATCTTCAATAATTCTGTGACCATCCGGATCCATTGAAGATAAGCTCGTTAACATTTATATTCTGGGAGTTGAGCAGGGCCCTTGCATCGTATATGAACTTTTTCATCTGAATCAGGTCATCACTTTTTGTGAAAAAATCAGTTTTGTTTTCGAATACAGAACAGGGGAGTATAAAAAATCTTTTACTGTTATTTTCAGTTGGTGTATATACCCAGGTGAGGTAATAGCCTGCATTGGAGATACATACATCAGTCCCGGTTCTTTCAATTTCTATTTTAACCATAGATCCACCGTCGGTTTTAGGTTTTCTCTGGTTTGAAACAAAATTACCAATAGAATAGAAAACAGCCCTGTTGTTACAGGTTGTATCATCCCTGTACCAGATCATTTTCTGAAGTACATGGGGATGAGATCCAATAATAAGATCTGCTCCACAAGAGAATAAAAATTGAGCTGTTTCTACCTGGGAGTCAGATGGAATTGTATCATATTCAGTTCCCCAGTGAAGAAAAATAATGATAAAATCTGCTTTTTTATTTTTTGCTTTCTCAATATCCCCGGCGACAATATTCTTATCAAGCATATTTACAATTAGAGGTTCCTTTACCTTAATACTGTTTGTTCCGTATGTATAGTTCAAAAGTGCTACTCTGAACCCTGCTTTATTGATTATTGCAGGATAAAGGGAATCCCTTGCTGCCCGATCCTTAAATGTCCCGGTATGAGGTATTCCCAGGCTGTCGAGTCTGTTTATAGTACCTGTTATGCCTGTTTCCCTTCGATCTGCAGCATGATTGTTTGCAGTTACAAGAAAATCAATACCGGCATTTCTGCAGGCATCAGCAAGTGCTGCCGGTGAACTGAATTGAGGATATCCTTTATATGGTGGTCCGGCCAGGGTGACTTCAAGATTGGCAATTGCTATGTCAGCTTCTGATATAACTGGTTTGATATACATAAATACATCGTTGTAATCCCATTTGCCTGGCTCACTCTTTTCAGCAGAAAGAATCTGTGTGTCGTGACCCATAATATCACCAATGAAAAGCAGAGAAAGCCTGTCGTTTATTTCATCAACCTGTTGTCCTGCAGAAACAAAATGTAAACAGACAAAAAGAAGATATGTCACAGTTTTTCTGAACATAACAGTCAGCTTTATTTTTTATGTTTAGGACACAAAGATAAATTATTTATAACTTTGGTCCTTTCTCAAGTACCAGGGAATACATGAACAAAGATCAGGCAAATCTCGGCATGAAACGGCTTTCCTTAGCCGGTATCATTATTACTCTCGGAATAGTATTTGGCGATCTTGGCACTAGTCCGATTTATACGATGAAAGCCATACTGAGGGGTGGTGCTGAAAATTTTAACGAGCTTCTCATCTATGGTACACTTTCCTGTATTTTCTGGACTCTGACTATTTCAACAACAATAAAGTATGTGGTGGTAGCTGTGAGGGCTGATAATAATGGAGAAGGAGGGATCTTTGCTCTTATAGCACTTATAAAGGAAAAATCTCAGTGGATTGCCATTATGACCATGATCGGTGGTGCAGCACTTCTTGCAGATGGAGTATTGACACCTGCTGTCGCTTTAACATCTTCAGTAGAGGGTCTTAGATTGTATAATCCTGATATTCACATAGTTCCTATCGTTATCGTAATATTGGCAATTCTGTTTTTTATTCAGCAGTTTGGCACAGGATTATTCAGAAAATCCTTCGGACCTGTTATGGTGATTTGGTTTTTAATTATCGCCATCATGGGTTTATCCCAGTTAATTCATCATCCCGATATTTTAAGAGCAATCAATCCACAATATGCTTACAAGTTTCTTAATGAATATCCTGGTGGATTTGTATTGCTGGGGGCAGTTTTTCTTTGTACAACCGGTGCCGAGGTAATTTATGCAGAGCTGGGCCGTTGCGGTAAATCAAACATAAGGATCTCATGGACATTTATAAAGGTTGCCCTTATTCTCAATTATTTTGGACAGGGTGCATGGCTGATGATGAATATTGATCAGGATGTATATATGAATCCCTTTTTTGAAATGATGCCGAGATGGTTCCTGGTACCAGGAATATTAATGGCAACAGCAGCAGCAATAGTTGCAAGCCAGGCAATAATTACAGGATCATATACTCTTTTAAGTGAAGCTGTTTCACTTAATTTCTGGCCAAAAGTGAGGATACTTCATCCCTCCCAGGGGAGAGAGGAAGTTTATCTGCCTTTTGTGAACTGGTTTCTCTGGA
This sequence comes from uncultured Rikenellaceae bacterium, assembly GCA_964507015.1. Taxonomy (GTDB): domain Bacteria; phylum Bacteroidota; class Bacteroidia; order Bacteroidales; family VadinHA17; genus LD21. Next base: position 2,314 of record CAZDOM010000126.1, read on the forward strand.
TATCATGCAGCGTTACTGTTCTCTTTTTCAAGGAATCAGTAAATATGACCGCTGCTTACGGGCTTTCAATAAACATAGCAGAGATTATGATCACCCTTCTCTTGTTTTATTACCTGTTCCAGAAGGGGATAAACCACCGTCTTATCCTGTTGTTGCTGATGATCTTTGTAACTGTGGAGGGAAGCTTCCTGATAGCTAATCTTAATAAATTAGCCTCCGGAGGCTGGTTTACAATACTTATTGCATCCGTCTGTTTCTTAATAATGTTTGGATGGTATTTCGGGCGAAAATTGAAAAACAGATATATTACATTTGCCAAACTTGACGATTATCTCAGGATTTTCAAGGACCTCAGCAAGGATGAATCTGTTCCGAAGTTTGCTACCAATCTTGTATATCTTATCCGTGCCAACAGGCTTGACCAGGTTGAGTCAAAAGTGATATACAGCATTTTTCATAAGCAACCAAAGAGAGCAGATACGTACTGGTTTATACATGTAGACAGGGTAAATGATCCTAACAGGTTTAATTACAAGGTAACACAGGTCATCCCGGGCATACTCATCAGGGTAGATTTTTACCTGGGATTCAAGATCGCACCCAAAGTCAATCTCTATTTCAAGGAGGTGCTGGAGGATATGGTAAAAGCGGGAGAAATAAAGGTTAACAGCAGCTTCAATTCCATGAAAAAGTACAATATTGAGGGTGATTTCAAGTTTATTCTGATCGACCGTATTATGTCACGTGATTTCTCTCTCTCAACATGGGAAAACTTCATACTTACACTTCACAATATTGTCAGGGTTATAGGCATTACTGATATCAGATCACTCAATCTCGATTCCACTATTACAATTGAAGAGAAGGTACCAATAATCATTGACCAACCTGTTGACAAGAGAATTCAACGAATGTCGGGTGATTCTCCTGATACTTCGGATGGTATATTATTACCCTGAGAGTTATTCCGCTTTAAGATATTTCGTAGAGGCTTGAATTTATAAACCTGCTCTTTCTTTTCTGAGTATATTGAATGCTGTAAGGTAACCACCCAGAATAGCACCGGAGAAACCCCCGCCTGTCTTTCCCCATGCTGATGCAAAATAAAGATTTTCAAGAGATTTGAAAGTATCAAATATTTTCCGTGATGGTGTCTGTGCAAAACCATAAACTGCCCCTTCCGGGTTAAGAGTATAGCGTTCTACCGTGGATGCTGTTCCTGTTTCAGCATATTCTATAATATCTTTTATACCGGGGATTAATTTTTCGAGTCTTCCGATAAGTATATCTGTAACCTGTTTCTTTTTCAGGGTATATTCCTTTTTATCCAGTGTCTCCCAATCTTTCAGATAATCAATGCAGCAAATTGCACCGACACTTTTTCCCGAGGGAGCCAGGGCAGAGTTGATCTGACTGTAGTCGACAAAGATAAAGCTGCGTTTAGCGAAATCACCGTTATTATTGGAGTAAATATCCCTGATTGATTTCACTGAGTTGTCAAACAGAGCTGTTGAATAATATTTATTCCCAATTTCAGCAGGAGATTTGCTGAATCCCAGGTAGATGGTGAGCAGCGAAGCACCAGGTCTCAGGCTGCTTATTTCATTATTCAGCTCTTTTCTTTTTTTCTCAGGAAGCATTTCAGCTACACCCGAAACAGCATTATTGGCAATAATAACATCAGCCTCAGCTGTTGTTTCACCGGAACTGCGATCATTTTTCTTCCTGAAAGTGACTGCGGTCACTTTACCTTTCTTTGTTATTATTCCGGTAACCAGGTGATTAAAAAGGAGCTCTCCGTTGTGTTGCTTAATGAAAGCAGCAAAATGATCAGCAAGTTTTTGTGAGCCTCCTCGTATATAACTGGCACCACCGGTATAATAACTTCGTTGTGCCAATGTGTAATAGGTCAGAGATAGCGAACAAGGGTCATCATGGAAATAACCGATGTTGCCGAGAAGTATCAGTTTCAGGTCATCATTTTTTATAATTGAATCAAGGAAATCAGCAACGTTACCATCTTTCCCGTCAGTGTTTTTCGGTGGTGTAAGAAGCTGGTTATAATAAGCTTTGATACCCTCTTTTTCAGCCGGGAAGAGTTCAGATAATGTGTCAATGGCAATATCAGGTTCATGAGGTATTGTAACGCTGTAGCGGCCGTTGATAAACCTGTAAAATTCTGGAACCCTTACAAATTCTACATTATTGAAAACCTCCAGGTCGTTAAAAACCCTGGTTTTCATATCGCGTGGTGAGGGACCATCCATCTCATGCAGTCCTACTTCGAGAGTGAAACTACCTCTTTTAAAGGTGGTTGCACATCCTCCTGGTTTGCTGTGCTGTTCAATAACGAGGACCTTTTTTCCTTCCCTTGCCAGTTTTGCTCCTGCCGTGAGTCCGCCAAGACCCGCACCGATAATTATAATATCATATTTCATAATAAGTGCCTAAAGTGCCTGAAGTGTCTAAAGTGCTCAAAGTTACTAAGTGTTCATGAAATAACTTTATGTACTTCACACTTTAGTCACTCCACACTTTCTCCCAGTATGGGATATCTCTTGAATTCCTTATTTCTATCGAAGAGATATCTGTATGTGATATAGTTTTTTACAGGCACGCTACCCACTGATATAAATATCTTTCTCATCTTGGGGTTAAAATCGCCGACCCAGGAGAACTCAATTTCAGTATAGTGAGGTTTTTTCTTAAATACTTTTACCAGGTTATAGATAAAGGCTGATTCAATTCCCAGTTTCTGGTATTTTGGAATAACACCCATAAGCATACCTCTTGCCCTGGTCATCGCCTTCTTTTTCTTCAGCCATAAAAACTTCATTATATTGATAATATGAAGTTTGCCATTGAGATGTTTTATGATCTGATTCAGATCGGGGAACATGAGATATATTGCTATCGGTTTCCCCTCAAAGTAAGCCAGCCAAATCATTTCTTCATCTAAAATAGGCTTTGCTTTTTTCAAGGTCAGCTTTATATATTCAGGTTCCAGGGGTTCAAAATTCTGCTTGAATGATGCCCATGCTTCATTGAATACTTTGGCAAAATCATTTGAATATTTTTCCTGTTCTTTCCAGGTAAAATGCCTGAATTCGTATCCGGGTTTATTATAGACCCATTCAGCAACCCTGTTTAATCTTTCAGGCAATGGTTTGGTGATATCGAGATGGAATCCTTCCATTTTATAATAGACCCTGAAACCATATGATTCAAACAGGTTTTGGTAATAGGGATGATTATACACTACATCAAATGAAGGATGAGTAAAACCGTTTACCAGGAGGCCCCAGTATTTATCAGTTTCTCCGAAATTTATCGGTCCGTCCATAGCTTCCATACCCTTTTCACTGAGCCATTTTTTTGCAGTGTCGAAAAGCAGGAATGCAGCATCTTTGTCATCAATACATTCAAAGAATCCCATTCCTCCTGTGGGCTGGTCATATGTGTTTGCCAGGTTATAGTCAATAAAGGCTGCTATTCTTCCGATAAGCCTCTTATTATCATCTGTAAGGATCCATCTTTCAACCACACCATGCTTATGATATGGATTTTCCTCCGGATCAAAAACAGCCTTGATATCATTGTCAAGCGGACATACCCATGTTGTATCATTTTTATAAATGATCCTGGGTGTATCCAGAAACATCTTCTCAGTTTTCCTGTCGCTGACTTTTGTTAGATCCATAGTGGAGTTTTGATTGTATTATTTCATATAGATTTGTGTAACGAGTTCTTTGTACTTATCAATAATAAATTGACGCTTCAGTTTTAATGTAGGAGATAATTCCCCTGTTACCGGTGTCCACTCATCCTGAACAAGTCTGAACCTGCTTATTTTTTCCGGTGGGCTCAGTTTTTTGTTAAGTTTTTCAATCTCTGAGGAGAAAAATGACAGCACTTCACTATGTTGAATAAGCTCTTCATAATTAGAAAAGGAGATTCTATTAGATGCTTTCCAGTCGTCAAAATACCTGAAATTAGGAGAAATAAGTGCGCTGGCAAATTTCTCGTGTTCTCCTATGACCATTATCTGGTCTATCACCGACGACTCTTTAAAGATATTCTCAATTATCTGAGGTGCAATAAACTTACCGTTTGAGAGCTTAAAGATTTCTTTTTTCCTGTCGGTTATCATAAGGAACTTTTCATCTTCAATATGGCCAATATCACCTGTGCGGAACCAGCCTTCATTATCAAAAGCTGCCTTAGTGAGCTCAGGGTCTTTATAATATCCGGGAGAAACGTTTGGGCCCTTGCATAGTATCTCACCGTCTTCAGCAATTTTTACCTCAACACCTTCTATTGTCATTCCAACTGAACCAAGCTTCACCATTCCTTTCTCAGTCCTGTTAATGGTAATTATCGGAGAGGTTTCAGTGAGGCCGTACATATTAATTATTTTGATACCAGCTGCCCAGAATATCCTTTCGAGCCTTGATTGCAGACTGG
>CAZDOM010000127.1:0-6771 GCA_964507015.1 uncultured Rikenellaceae bacterium
AAACCCATGATAGTGGTCATGCCAAATGGTAATCCCGATCAGGCAGCCGTGTCTTTCGAGTCCTATCCTTTTACACTACCTTCGGGCAAGGATGATAATCCCGCTGCATTTAATATGATGAATGGTTTATTCGAAATAAGTCTTGTCAGCGATATTATTCCATTTATTGAAGCAAATTATCGTGTCCCGGCTAATAAAGAAAACAGGGCTATTATTGGCTATTCGATGGGAGGAGGCCAGACTTTCAGAATAGTACTGGACAATCCCGATGTTTTTGGTTATGTCGGTGTATTTGGTCCTGCAATATTTCCCCAACCCCCTGAAACAGAAATAAAAATGGATGCACTCAAAGAAGCAGATCCAATACTATACTGGGTCGGTTGTGGCATAGACGATAATCTGTGTTATGAAGGTACAACAGAAATATTACTACCCATGCTGAAGAAGTTTCATATTAATTTTTTATATAATGAAACAGCAGGGGGCCATAACTGGTTCAACTGGAGAATATACCTTACAGAATGTGTCCCGCTTCTATTTAAATGATATATTAATTATGACTTCGGATTAAAATAATCATCAGATAATGTATAATCAAAAGCGGTCAGGTGCTTTATCAGCCATTTTATTATTATCATTAATAAACATATATTGCCAGGATGTTATAAACGAATCAGCAGAAAAATACTATCCGGAATATCACTTTTTCCCATCAATAGATCCGACCGGATTATCTTATTACGGTGGTAAATATTTTCTTAACTGGGGAACGGCTGTCAGTAAGGATCTTGTTCACTGGAAAATGACAGAATATGGAGCCGAAAGAAATAAGATGATTGTTGGTATTTTCGGAGGTAAAGGTAATTTCAATGTTTTTGGTCCAAATTCTCCTTTTCAGTCACAGGTGGTCTCAATTGAATCAGGGTCAATGGTTGTCGACCGTAATAATACTACCGGATTGTCACAAAATGATCAACCTCCTTTAATAGCATTCCAGAGCAGAAGTATTGCATTTAGCATGGATACAGCAAATTCCTGGATCAAATCTGAATCCCCTCCGAAGATTGAAAATAGTACTGGTACCGGTGATCCTAAGCTATTCTGGTATGCCCCGGATAAGAAATGGATACTGTTAATGGGGGGAACAAATACTCAGAAGATCAAATTCTTTGGTTCAAGGGATATGAAAAACTGGGACTATCTAAGTGAATTTGGTCCATGGGGTGCAGTTAATAATGCATGGAATTGTGTTGACTTCTTCCCATTGGCAATTGATGGTGATCCTTCAAAAATAAAATGGATACTGGTAATCAGTGTTCAAACATGTAACGGACAATATTTTATTGGTGACTTTGATGGTAAAAGGTTCACTCTTGATCAACAGTTTATAAATGAATTGTCATATATCAAATATAAACCGTCGGGAATAATGTTATTTGACTTTGAGAGGGGTATTGATGACTGGAAGATGGAGGGCGATGCTTTCATTGAGTGTCCGACAGAGGCCGGAGGTATTCAGGGCAATGAGGGTAAAAGGATCATTAGTAGCGCTCATAACAGAAGCTCCTCAAAAGGAAAAATTATTTCTCCGGAATTTACCATAACGAAAGATTGCATCAACTTCCTTATTGGGGGAGGTAATTATCCAAATGATGAGTGTGTTAATTTACTTCTTAATGGCAAAGTTGTTAGAACACAGACAGGAGCTGACAACTCCGGTTTAAGCTGGACCGGATGGGATGTATCTGAATTCAAAGGAAAGAACGCACAAATTGAAATTGTTGACAATATAACCGAGGGTAAGAATATTTTTGACAGAGGATACATTTACTGTGATGCAATAATGTTATGTGATGAACTGCCTGTAAAAGGTTTTTATAATAAAGGATGGGAAAGGGCCTTTTGGATCGATTGGGGCAATGATTTTTATGCTGCAAGGTCGTGGAGTAATTATGCACCTGATGAAAAAAGAAATATCTGGGTCGGCTGGATGGGGAATCATATGTATAGGAATGAACCTGTATTTGGAATTATTTCAGTACCCAGGAGTCTTGAATTGAAGACCTTTCCTGAGGGCATTCAGCTTATCCAGAATCCTGTCAGGGAGCTTGAATCGTTGAGGACAACGTATAAGGTAATAAAAGATTACACTTTTGAAGGTATATGGCAACCGAAGAAATTCAACCCAGGGAAGAATGCATATGAACTAATCGTGGAATTTGAGAATATTTCTGCCGAAGAATTCGGGTTATACCTGTGTGCCGGAGATAATGAGAGGACTGTTATAGGGTATAATGCATCCAAAGAGAAGTTATATGTCGACAGGCGCGATAGCGGCTATGATAAATTCAGCGAGGTATTCCCATCTGTCAGTTCAGGTCCGATGAAGAATAGGACAAACAGCACAAAACTACATATATTCATAGATAAGTGTTCTGTTGAGGTATTCGGGAATAATGGAGAGACAACGATATCGAGTAAGATATATCCTGATCGGGCAAGTATGGGCATAGAGGTCTTTTCGAATCACGGTAAAGTAAAGGTCAAATCCATGGAGCTTTGGGAACTGAATTCGATAGATCTTTACCAGGGAAGAATTAACGTCCTGTAATCATGGAATCTTCCCTATCAAAGAAAATCCTGATTTTCTTCTTACTTGCTCTTACAAATTCATTATTATGGTCCCAGCAGCCTGAGCTGCTGAGGATTTCTGAAAGGTTCCTGCAAGTGCCAGTGATATCAGCACTTAACCAACTTGAGGATCAATATCAGGTAATGTTTTACTATGAAGAGGAATGGTTCAGAAATGATACACTTAATGTTGTCTTAACAAATAATACTTTAGATGAATCAGTAAGAAGGATCCTTACAGGTAAACCTTTTATTTATCGGATAATAAGTGATCGCAATGTGATTTTTCTGCCGAAAGAAAAGGCCGCTGCATTATTAAAGCAAATGACATATTACAGCGATGAAACTTCTTCAGACCGGAATGTTATTCTGATTGGTGATGAAGAAGATGCCGGGAAAATAAAAACAGCTGTAATAAGCGGACAAGTAACTGATGGCAAGACAAACGATCCGATTATTGGAGCAACTATCCAGGTCAATAATCTTCCACAGGGTGCTGTTTCTAATGTCCAGGGTAATTACAGATTAACGCTGATCCCCGGTTCATATACGTTAAGAGTATCCAGTGTGGGATATGAACAAAGCGAATACAAAGTGAGAATTGTTGGTGACGGGGTACTAAATATTGTGTTGATTGATAAATCAGTATCACTCGATGAAGTTATTATTTACAGCGAACGTGTAGACAGAAATGTATCAAGCCATCAGATGAGTATTATAAAACTTGATATAAAGGGTTTAAAACAATTGCCAGTGATTGCTGGTGGAAAAGATATTCTAAAAGGGCTTACTGCAATGCCAGGCGTTAAATCAGTCGGTGAGTTCAGTTCAGGTATTAATGTGAGGGGAGGCGGAGAAGACCAGAATCTATACCTTATAAACGGAACACCTGTTTTTAATACATCACATGTTTTTGGCCTGTTTTCTGTCATTAACCCGGATGTAGTTGAGAGCCTGGCATTATACAAAGGACATATACCTGCCAGCTATGGAGAAAGGGTTTCATCTGTCATCGATATTAAAACCGTCAATAATCCCCCGGGAAAGCTGGGAATGAAAGGCGGAGTTGGTTCGTATGACAGCAGGATAACTCTTTTAGCGCCTTTATATAAAAATAAAATATTTATTGATTTAAGTGGCAGGACCAGTTACTCGAACTGGATCCTGACCAGAATGAATGACTATAACCTTAGGAACAGCAGGGCTTCTTTTTATGATATTAACGGCACACTGCATTTTAATCTGCCTAAGAATATTATTTCAATTTCGAATTATTTATGTAATGACGCATTCAAATTTGCTTCGGAAGTAAGATATAATTACGGAAGTGAACTTCTATCGGTAAACTGGAACAATATTATCAGCCCGAATCTGATTTCATATCTTACTTTATCTTACAGCAATTATCATGTAATAAAAGACAATATCAACAACTCTTTTATGCAAAGTCGTATAGAGTCAGGAATTAGATATACAGGTCTGAAATACAGAATAAAATATTCAGGAATCCAGCATCATACAATTGATGGCGGGATTAACCTGGTCAATTATTTTGTTCATCCCGGAAAAAGGACTCCGCTTGATACCGTTTCATTAATAATTCCGGCAAGTCTAAAATATGAGAAGGCTTATGAGGGCGCTTTTTTTATAAATGATGAATATGCTGTTAATGAGTATCTTACATTTAATACCGGATTAAGAATATCGGGGTATCAGAAATCCGATTCCGGTACGGTATTCGGACTTGAACCGCGTCTTTCAACAAGAATAAAGATAAATGACCGAAGCTCTGTAAAAATGAGCTATAACCGTGACTTCCAATATATCTCAATGATCTCGCTATCATTGATCTCTACACCGGGCGATATCTGGAAACTGGCTAACTCAAATATTAAACCGTTAATCGCCAATCAATTTGCACTGGGCTATTACCGGAATTTCATAAATAATACTATCGAAACATCAGTTGAAGCATACTATAAGAGTTTATCCAATATTATTGAGTATAAGGACGGGGCGGTTCTTGAGATGAATCCTTATCTTGAAAATGAATTGTTGAATGCCAATGGCATAAATTATGGTATTGAGTTTTCATTAAAAAGGAACAGTGGAAAAATCGACGGTTGGATCAGCTATACCTATTCGAGATCATTACGGAAAGTAACAGACCATGATCAGGGTAAGATAATCAGTAATAACAATTTCTTCCCGTCATCATACGACAAACCACATGATTTTACCATTGTTGCAAACTGGCATGCAAACCGGAGGTTACAGTTTTCTGCAAACTTTACATATTCGACCGGCATACCAATTACCCTGCCTGAATATAAGTATTCAACAAGCGGGGAGATTATGGTTGTCTTTTCAAGAAGAAATGAATATCGCATTCCCGATTACCACCGGCTCGATCTTACGGTTTCTCTTGATGAAAGCTTAAGGATAAAAAAGAAATGGAAGGGATCCTGGAGCTTTTCTCTTTTGAATGTCTATGGCAGAAAAAATCCATACTCCGTATATTATAAGAAAGAAGATCCGGGGGAATATAACAATTTTAACAGATTTAACTTATATAAACTTTATCTTATTGGTAAACCGATGCCTATACTGAATTATTCATTTGTCTTTTAAACGAACTGTATATGAAAGTTAAAATACCGGAGATTTTTTTACTTGTGATTATCATCATAACCTCATGCAGGGAATTGTATTTTCCGGATGATATCAGGTCTCTTGAGCAAACTCCGGTTATCAGAGGAATAATATGTGAAGGATCTTCTCCTGCTGTGAGCATAACTTATGCAATGGGTTATTATGAAAACACAGAGATACCTGTGAGCAATGCCACAGTGGTTATTACCGATAATCTTGGTAATCAGGTTGAACTGCCTGAAGAATCAGCCGGTTCATATAAGCCGGCATCTGATGATTATATAGGTGTAATCGGAGGTGTTTATACACTTCATGTTACTACACATGACGGAATTGAATATGAGTCAGATCCGGTTACGATTAATGAAAGACCGGTAATCGACAGTATATACGCCCGTCTCGGAGAACTTGAAGCTATCTTATATAATCAGGATGGAGAGCCTTATACTGATAAAATACATGATGGTTTTTATCTTTTTACTGATCTGAGTGCAGAAACAAACTCAACTGTTTACTACAGATTCAATACATCAGTAATTAGACTATTTTCTTACCTTATACAGCCACCCATGGCTCAACAAGCATCTAGTATTTATATATGGGAAGGTCCTGACGTGATTGATGATTTTTATAGTGTTGCTTTTATAACAGCAAATAATGGCCGGCAGATATTACCGGGACATGAGATCGGTTATTTACATTGGATTGATAAGCCCCCTCGTTATGCTATTACGTCATCCACAGCTCCCTGGGTGTTGATTCTAAAGGTTTATGCTATTTCAGCCGGAGTTTACGATTATTACTATTCAATACACCAGCAATTAAATGCAGACAATCAGATGTTTGCTCCGGTTCCTTCACAAATAAAAACCAATATTCATTGTAAAAATGATCCGGCAGGAACAGTATCGGGGGTATTTGAAGCATCATCAATGGCCGTCAGCTACAAAGCATTTCTTTTTATTAACAAAAACATGCTCAGATCAAAGACTCTGACAACATTTCCTGACTTTCTTGAAAGTGGTTCTCAAAGTGTGGATCCTCCAGACTTTTGGGTTGGTTTTTAGAAATGAAAGTAATTTATGAATAATGAGGACCAGAAATAAAATACAAATCTTCACTTTTATCTTGCTTATCGTAGCAATAAATGACTTACTCATATATGGAGGATCAATCAATGGTAGTGATAATCCTGCTAATGATTGTGAGAAGATATTTGTACATCTAGATAAAACAGTTTATGTGGCTGGTGAAAATATATACTATAAAGTATATGTGATAAATGGAAATTCTCCGTTACAGGTTCCTGAAAGTAAGATTCTTTATTTTTCACTTTCGGAGCATAAGAGTGGGAAACAAATATCATGGCGGATAAATCTTGACAAAAACGCATTACACGGTTCTTATCAGTTACCTGAAAACATGAATGCAGGTATTTACCAGCTTGCTGCATATACAAACCGGATAAGAGAAAACCTTCCTGAGAAT
>CAZDOM010000128.1:0-6666 GCA_964507015.1 uncultured Rikenellaceae bacterium
TGAACGAAAATGATGTATATATCTCAATATTCATCAACAAGGGAGAAGAATATGGAGAACAATTCATCCTTGTAACCCAGGAAATAATTGAGATCAATCCTCTGGTAACAAGACTTGTTACCGCACAAAAGATCACTGATAATATTGACAGACTTGGCCACATTGCAATCTACGGAGTATATTTTGAAACAGGAAAGTATGATATAAAGCCCGAATCAGAGAAGGCTCTGACAGAAATTGCCGCTTTTCTGAAGGCAAATCCTGATAATAAATATTTCATTGTTGGTCATACTGATAATACCGGTGATTTTAATGCTAATATGACATTATCAGAAAACAGGGCTAAAGCAGTTATGGACTACCTTGTAAATAAATCAGGTGTTGATGCAGCACAGTTGAAAGCACATGGTGTCGGACCAATGTGCCCGGTAACAGCAAACTCAACAGATAGCGGAAAAGCAAGGAACAGAAGAGTTGAAATTGTAAGACAATAGCTTATCATAACGTATTTATTTGACTGGTTTAATACCTTTTTAAAACACAGAGGAACACAGAGGAACACGGAGTAGCAAAATAATTAATCGTTGTTCTATGCTTCTTCCCCTTTGCCTTTTGCCTTTTGTCTTTTGCCCTTTGCCCTTCGCCATTAAACCATTTTCATTATCTTGTAGATTAATAATACCTACCGATATATTCATTATCGACGATCAACTTTTTCATCTGCTGCGGATCAATTGTATCCTGTTTCTTATAGATGATCTTCCCGCCCGGCTCAATCAGCATGGTATAGGGAAGTGCACCCTGCCAGTCGGGATCGACAGCCTCTATCAAATCATACACATCATCTTTATTAAAGATGTAATTCTTGTTGGAAGCCTGCTGTTTCTGAAGGAATTTCAGGGCATCAGCTTTTCTTTCCTGCTTGTCAGCGCTTATAGTTATGAACTCAAACGAGCGTCCCCGGTACATACGGTCAATTATCACAAAATCAGGAAATTCAATAAGACATGGGCCGCACCATGTAGCCCATATATTTATTAATCTCAACTTACCTGAAGAATTGTTTCTAATAAGTTCCCTTATCCCAGTCGTATCTATATCTTCCAGATTAACAGGTAATTCTGCCCATTGTTTATAGAGTCTCTTTGTATATTCATCTTTCCACGACCATTTTACTGAACATCCAAAGACTTTTGTTACAGGTGTTTTTACAGGTTGTCCGGCAAGTACAGCATCTATGGCATTCCTAAGATCCTCCCCGTTCCCTGTTCCCGGTTTCTCTGATTCGTCAACCCGGCCAGTATATCGGAGGATACGCTCCCTGTCAAATACAAAGCAATGAGGTGTTGCAGCAGGACCATATTGCAGTGCACACTGCTGTTTATCACCATCATAAAGATAAGGAAACTCAAACCCTTTGTTTTTTGCCCTAAGTTTCATCTCTTCAAAACTGTCACTCATGTCGGTATATCCTAACTCCGACAGGTTCAGGGCTTCAGTTGAATTTGGCGAAATCAATACAAGGGCAACACCTTTAGGCTTATACTCTTCTGAGATAGCTACTATCCGGTCCTCATAAGCCTGGGCTGTCGGACAATGATTACAGCTGAATACAATAACAAGAACCTTCGCCTTTTCAAAATCCTTAAGACTATAGGACTTCCCATCTATCCCCGGAAGGATGAAATCCGGAGCTTTAGATCCTATCCCCAGAGTTTTCGGTTCAGGATGAATATCCTGGGAGTTTACAAAATGAATAGAGGAAATGGTCAGTAGAAGTAATAGTGATATACCAGATTTTTGCTTCATTGTCTTATTTCTTTTTTAATGATATTCATAAACCTCGTTATTGAAATATATCTGTCAGCAAGGATCTTTCCATTGAGGATCATATTAAACACACCATAAACTGAAGGAGCATTCTGGGCCTCTTGTGGTGTCTTAAGTTCAATAATTTCAGGATTAAGTTTTTCTTTTACGAGAATTGGCTTCATTTCTTCAATACACCTGGCAACCCAGGGACATTGCCGTGAATAAATAATTGTCAGATTTTTATATTTACCAGGTACTTCAGAATTGACATTAAATGAGGGTAAAGAACTCTTTTTGAACTGTTTTACCAGCAATTGATCTTTTCCCAGAACAGAAACAACACTATAATCATTCTTTAGAAATATTGTTTTGTTGGCCATAAAAGCATTATCACTGGTTACGACAGCAACACCTTCCATCATTCCGGAATCTTTCTCTGCTTCTTTTAAAAGCAGGCTGCCCAATCCCTGGTTCTGGTATTTTTTACCATAAATCCAGAGGCAATGGATAAACATATAATTCTTCGCATTAACAGCCCTCCAGGCAAATGCTCCCGGAACATATTCAATAAACCCTACAGACCTTTTCTCTCCTTTGATATAAAGGATAAGAATCCTTAATCCGTTTTTATATTGCTCCCTGAACCATTCAACTTTTTTATTATAGTACTCATGGCCTGGATTTATGAAGCATATTGCCTGTGGATGATCTTTGAAATTATCAGGAGTCACCCTTACTATTTCGTATTTAATATCCATACTCTATTCTATTGGTCAGGAAGAACAGTCGTTTTAAATACTATTCTAATTTACGATATAATATCTTATAAATATTCAATTATATCTTTGGGTTTCCATTTACAATTTATAATTTTTTTCTGTTTTTAGCTTTATACTTTCCATTCTCGTGTTAAATTTACGTCGTAAATCAGCAAAAAATTCCTGATGGAAAAATATTCTCTCGATAAAAGCAAGATCAAAGTCCTGTTACTGGAAGGGATCCATGAAAATGCTATCCGTTATTTTGAAGAAAATAACTATAGTAATGTTGAATGCATCAAAGGGTCCCTGTCGGGTAAGGAGCTTGAAGAAAAGCTGCAACAAGTACATATAATAGGTATCAGAAGCCGGACTGAACTCCGTAAGGACTTTATACATAAAGCTCCGAAGCTATTTGCAGTCGGCTGCTTCAGTATTGGGACCAACCAGGTGGATATCCTGGATGCCAAGATGCTGGGTATACCTGTTTTCAATGCTCCCTTTTCAAATACACGTTCAGTTGCCGAGATGGTAGTTGCTGAATGTATAATGCTTATGAGAGGAATCCCTGAAAAGAATGCTCTTGCACACAACAGGATCTGGCAGAAATCTGCAAGCAATGCTGTTGAGGTAAGAGGAAAGAATATTGGGATTGTCGGATATGGTCATATTGGCTCTCAGGTTTCTATACTTGCTGAAAGCCTGGGAATGAATGTTTATTATTACGATATTGTTAAAAAACTAAGTCTGGGTAATGCCAGGGCTGTCAGTTCCCTGGAAGAACTGCTAAGAATTTCCGACACAGTCACCCTTCATGTACCCTCCACTGAACTGACAAGGAACATGATCTCGGTAAAACAGGTTGAGCAGATGAAAAAGGATGCCTGCCTGATAAATGCCTCACGCGGAGATGTTGTTGATTACAAGGCGGTTGCTGATGGATTACGATCGAAGCACCTTGCAGGTTCAGCAGCTGATGTATTTCCCACAGAACCTTCTGCAAACGACGAACCATTCGTGAACGAACTACAGGAATTCGACAATGTAATACTTACACCCCACATCGGCGGAAGTACTCTGGAAGCACAGGCAAATATTGGTATTGAGGTGGCCGAAAAACTGGTAAAATACAGCGATACCGGATCCACTATAGGAGCTGTTAACTTTGTAGAGATCTCATTACCTCCCAACTCAGCAAAACAGAGATTCCTTCATATTCATAAGAATGTTCCCGGTGTTCTGCGTGCTGTGAACGAATGCTTTTCATCCAGGAGTATAAATATAGCTGCCGAATACCTGCAGACTGATCCCGATATGGGTTATGTCATCATAGAGACCGATAGTGAACTCGATACGGAGATCCTCAGGGAGCTGAAGAATATCCCTCATACGATACGGACAAGGATTCTTTACTGATCATGCGATTCCCGATTCACTTTGTTCATCGGGACTTCGTCACTTCGTTCCTCGCGTGCAATTGTGCAATCCCACCTTCACTGCGTTTCGGTGGGCAAAGCATGCGATCATGCGATCGTGCGATCAAGCAATTAGTATTTGATAATATAGTTTACCGACACATTCTGTGGTCTTGTTTCATTATCTCCGCCGGATAATGTATGGCTATGACTTCCGGCTGTCACTATAGACAATGTATGAGAATGAGTTCCTGCTGATACTATAGTAATTGAATGAAGGTGACTTCCGGTTGAATTTGTTGCTAATGCCGGGCCTCCTCCGGTCGACACTGTGAAGAATGCTCCTGATCCATTACCCATTGGAGCACCTAAATACAGTTGAGAACTTTCAGTATAGAGTGAATGACTATGCCCTCCCGCTAAACCAATCACTCCGCCATGAATGTGAGAACCATCCGGAACGACAGAACCTGAATGAATGTGATTCCCTTCAGCGCTTATTGAGAAACTTGATGTCGGCAAACTTGTTGCATAAGCCTGCCAGCTTCCAACAGCATCTCCGGTATTCCCCCCGGTATTAGAAGCTGTTCTTGAGCCTGCATTCGGATCACGACCTGCACCGTTGTCAACACCCCGCAGGAATCTTCCCCGGAAGTCGGGCAAGTTAAAAGTTGATGAACCATCGCCATATCCATAATTTATACCAATGGCATTGTACAATCTTTGATATGATGTCCTGCTGACTGCCAAGCCATCACATAAAAGCCATCCCTGGGGTACTGAGCCTGCATCTCCGGCAAAAGGTACTATCATACCTGCAGGTAATATATCATTTATAATACTGTTGATGTCAATATCCAGATCACCGTCAACAGTCAGGTTGCCGGTTACCCGGGCATCTCCATTTACATCAAGTTGATGTTGAGGATTTATACGATTTATGCCTACATAGCCATCGGTATTGATCAGCAGTGGTGTCATAGGATTCGAGCAATCCACTGTAAATCCGTCAATTCCGCAATGAGGATTGGTGCTGTTGGTAGCAAAACCTATGGAGAAATTACCATCCTGGCCGCCACCCATGTTCCACTGGTAAGTTGTTACGTCATTATCATAATTCCAGAAACCGAGTGTGGCACCATGATTATCATTGCCGTTCGAACCGATAATGAGATTCGGGAAACCGCCTGTCAGCAAAAAAGTTGTGCGGTCGTTGCCATCGGTAACTATACCGGTACCCAGAAATGGCGCAGTACCCTGTATATGAAGCTTCTGCAACGGATCATTTGTTCCGATACCCACTTTTCCGTCATTAAAATAGAGGTTACTGCCGTTTTTCAGCCAGGTATCGCCTATCGACAGCTGGCCTGATATGTTTGAATACAGGGAATAGGGTACACTTAATAACTGGCTTGTACCGGTAATAGAGTAACTCGTTCCTCCTCCCGGATCAGTATCGGTTTTAATATAATAGGTGCCGGTTCCCCAGTCGATGGCAGATAAGTCACCTTCCATCTCTGTTCCTCCTCCAATTTCAATAGTTACAAGTCCGTTTGCATTGGTAGTAGGTGTATGGGTCTCCCTGTAGACAATGCTACCTGTCGGGGAATTCTGTAATATACT
The DNA here is from genome assembly GCA_964507015.1 of uncultured Rikenellaceae bacterium. Classification (GTDB taxonomy): domain Bacteria; phylum Bacteroidota; class Bacteroidia; order Bacteroidales; family VadinHA17; genus LD21. The sequence continues at coordinate 5,609 of CAZDOM010000128.1, forward strand.
TATTTGCATACCAACAGGACTTGAAACAACAAGGTGATTGCTGTTATCACGGATTACAGCCTGATAGCTCATATTCTCAGGCGATTGTGAGAGCAATAGTGTACAGATTAATATTGCTGCTAAAAAAGCAAGGAATCTTTTCATAATTATTAATATTTGATGATTTTAAATGTTTTTACCTCTTTTTTGTTGTTGATAATTTTAAGGAAATATGTTCCCGAAGCAAATCCTGTCAAAGGGATATAGGTTTCCTGATTTTCTATTTTTTTCGTGACCAACAGTATCCCGTTAATATCATATAGAGATGCAATGCATTGCGTCTGCATGTCACCGTCAATTCTCAGGATCAGAAAATCATTTGCAGGATTGGGGTATGTTTTCACATCCAGTAGGAATTCCCCGGCATCAGCAAGTTCAGTTACAACCGATATTTCATAGGGTTGATGCACTCCTTCTGCCACAGAGCCTGCTTCCATACCAGTGATGGTTTTATAAAAAACCTGCCCGATTGTATAGCTGGCTGAGCCGCCTGCTCCGGTTGCATCAGAACCGCCGGCAGAGACAGTATTTTGAGCCTCTAAAGATAATCCACATAAGAATATGCAAAATACTGATAATGTAGTTGTTAATATTTTCATTTGTTTTTTTAAATAAATTACACAGTAACCCGGATCAATTTTAGATTTAGATTAGATTAGATTAAATTAAATTAAATTCAATACTTAAGTAACAAGAATGTTTAATTAAATAGCTTACATAGTCAAAGCCAGAATACAAAAGATCTTATTATTATAAAATTAATATTATAATAATTAATACCAAAATTATTTCAATATTAATTTGATCGTTTGTGTGTTCGTGGATTAAGGTGTTGGAAAGAGTGTTTGATACTGGAGGTATGATCCGGGTTATAAGGTAATCTTCCCGGAAGGAAGTATTATTAGTAAGATTTTGATTATCTTTAAATCAATGTAATCATATCCTTATTACTCCAAGTCAAAAACTATCCATTATGAAATTCGCATATATTGGAACTTATCCACCCCGGGAATGCGGTA
>CAZDOM010000129.1:0-6621 GCA_964507015.1 uncultured Rikenellaceae bacterium
CCTGCAACCTGCAACCTGCAACCTGCAACCTGCAACCTGCAACCTGCAACAAGTATTAACCACATTAGTATTTGTTGCAATTATATAAAATAACAAAGTAATATTTATAACTAAAACTTAGAAATCATGACACCAGAAGAATTGAAAAATTTAGTTGTGGCAAAATCTGTTGATGCCAGGGGAACAGCATGTCCCGGACCTCTTCTTGAGGCAAAGAAAGCTATTGGCACTATAGGTGCAGATGATATCATGGAGGTTCTTTCTGCCGACGAAGGTACAAAAGTCGATATTCCGAAGTGGTGTACCAAGCAGGGCCATGAATACCTGGGTACTATTGAGGAGAGTGGTTACTTCAGGATTTTCCTAAAGAAAAAATAGTAATGGCAGGGATCAATACTAAAAACGCCAGGATACTGGTATTTTCAACTGATAAAATTTCTGATCCCGCCATCGATATGGCGGGATTGCTTAAACTTCATTATCCGCCATCAGTCTATACTATTACAGTACCATGTTCCAGCGGTATTAAGCCGAAATGGATATTGCATGCCTATGAACAGGGATTTGACGGGGTCTTTATTGCTGCAGACGGAACTGATTGCACTTACGGAGAATCATGTACTGAAAAAACAGGTAAGATTGTTCAGCAAACGCATGACCTTATGAAGCAAAAAAATATTGAACCTGCCCGTCTAAGGATGGCAGCAATCTGCTCGGTATGCAGTGAGACATTTGTTAAGCAGATGAAGAGTTTTAATGAGTATTTATTGAAAATTTCAACAAATTAGATATGCAAGGTGAAGTAATTAATGCCTCCTATGATGCACTTATTATCGGTGGTGGTATTGCAGGCGGTGAAGCGGCATTGAATCTGGCGAATAATGGTTTTAAGGTTCTTATTGTTGAGAAAGATCTTTCAATAGGAGGGAAAATGATTCTTCTTAGCAAGGTATTCCCGACACTTGATTGTTCAGCCTGTATAACAACACCTAAAGTATCAGAGATATCAAGGCATACAGGTATTGATATCTTTACAGGTAGTGAAGTCTCATCAATAAAAAAGAAAGGAGAGAACTTCTTTGAGGCCAGAGTCATTAAAAAACCAAGATATATAGTGGAAGAGGATTGTACAGGATGCCAGCTATGTGAGGAGGCATGTCCTGTAAATGTGGTTGATGAATATCAGTATGATCTGGTGGGACGCAAGGCTGCTTTTATCCCGTTCAGTATTGCCAGTCCCAGGGTGGCAGCTATTGATATAGAAAATTGCACATTATGCGGGGCCTGTGAAAAAGTATGTCCCCCGAAATGTATCGATTTCACCCAGGAACCACAAGAATATCTTATCAATATTAAAACGGTTATTGTCGCTACAGGATTTAAGCTGTTTGACCCTTTGATGATCCCAAGATATGGTTTTGGTCTTTATAAGAATGTTCTGACTTCTATGCAGATGGAGAGACAGCTTGCACCTACAAGACCCTTTAATACTATACTCCGGCCGGGTGATGGGAAGATGCCATGTAAGATCGCCTATGTGCTTTGTACCGGGTCAAGAGACGACAGTATTGGGAATCCAATATGTTCACAGATATGCTGTATGTACTCAATTAAACAGGCACAATTGCTGATGGGTGCTCTGCCAATGGCAGATGTAACAGTATACTACATTAATATCAGATCATTTGGGAAAGGATTCGAGGAGTTTTATGAGCAGGCAAAAGGAATGGGAGTAAACTTTGTAAAAGGCAAGATTGGTAAGATAACGGAAAAAGAAAATGGAGACCTTATCCTGAGATATGAGGATATAAATGAGAACAAGCTTAAAGAAACAGAACATGATATGGTAGTGCTGTCAGTAGGTGTTTTGGCAAATCAGGATCCTTTATCGATGTTCCCGGGACAGGATTTTAAAAATGATCAGTACAATTTTATATACCAGCCCGATTCACTCTCAAGTCCTGCAAAGACAAGCATTGAGGGTGTTTTTGTGGCAGGAACGGCATCAGGCCCCATGGACATTCCTGATTCAATACTCTCAGCAGGTTCTGCATCTTCTGAGGCTATCAGTTATTTAAAAAAGAGATAATGAACAAAAAGATAGGCGTTTATATATGTCACTGCGGCGGGAATATAGCCGACTATGTTGATGTTGAAAAGGTAAAGCAGGCTGTTGAAAATGATGAAGGTGTCTTTATTGCAAAGACTACCATGTTTGCCTGCGGCGATTCCAACCAGAAAGAAATGGTGGATGATATACAGACCAACCATCTTGATGGTGTTATTGTTGCATCATGTTCTCCCAAGCTTCACCTTATGACATTCAGAGCTGTAACAGAAAGAGCCGGATTAAACAAATACAACTATGTACATGCCAATATCAGAGAACAGGCATCATGGGCTCACAGCGACGATAAAGCAGGTGCCACAGAGAAAGCTATTTATATTGTAAAAGCGGCTATTGCAAAGGTGCGTCTTGCTGAATCGCTTGAACCTAACAAATTCCCTGCAAAGAATGCTGTAGCAGTAATCGGAGCCGGTGTTGCTGGTATGAAAGCCGCCATAGAACTATCAAATATGGGGTGCCCTGTTACCCTTATTGAGAGAGAACATTTTGTCGGGGGAAGAGCTTCACAATGGGATGTCTTGTTTCCTACTAACCAGACAGGGAAAGATCTTGTTACTGAACTATATAACAAGATTATTAAGCGTGATAATATTATTTTACTTACTGGTGCTGAAGTGATTAACGAGAGCGGCAACATTGGCGATTTCAAACTCCGGGTTAAAATTACTCCAAGGTATATAAAACAGGAATGTAATGAGGGAGATCTCAGGAAAGCTATTGCTGCCTGTCCGGTAGAAGTGCCCGACAGTTTCAACTTTGATATCACAAAACGAAAAGCCATATATCACAATTTTCCGAGCGAATATCCACATGCACCGGTAATTGATATAAAGAATTGTACACGTTGCGGAGAATGTGAAAAAATATGTCCCAGTGTCGATTTTTCACAGGAGGAGAAAACTGTTGATATTAATGTGGGTTCAATACTGGTTGCTACCGGTTTTGATCCGTATACCCCCGCTGAAGGAGAATTCGGATATAATAAAATTGATAATGTAATTACACTTCCTCAATTTAAAAGGCTCGTCGATCTCCATGATAAAAAGCTGATATTCAACGGCAAACAGGTCAGGGATATAGCATATATATATTGTGTGGGAAGCAGACAGGTTGATGGTGATAACAAATATTGTTCACGTTATTGCTGTACATCAGTTATCCATGCTGCAATACAGGCAAGAGACAAATTTGAAGATATCACCAATTATCATTTTACAAGAGGGGTAAGAAGCTATGGGAAGCAGGAGTCTCTTTATAAGGAATCACAGAAGGGAGGCGATATTTACCTGCAATCGTATGAGCATGATCCTCCGGTTGTATCTGAAGAGAATAGCAGGACAATAGTCAAAATAAATGATATCCTTACCAATGGAGAGGAAATGAGTGTTGAACCTGACCTGGTGGTACTCGTTACAGGGATGGTACCAAGGGCTGATAATAGAATAGGTTCACTTCTGAAGATACCAAAGGGACGTGATAAATTCTATAACGAGATACATATGAAACTGCGACCTGTTGAAACTGTTATCGACGGGATTACAATATGCGGGGCCTGCCAGGGTCCGAAAACCCTTATGGAATCAACTAATTCAGCACTCTCTGCAGCGACAAAATCATTTTCATATGTTAGTAAGGGAGAACTTGAAATAGAACCTATTGTCGCGAAGGTCGACATTGAACTGTGTACATGGTGCGGCGCATGCCAGCAGGCATGTCCGTTTGATGCAATAAAGAAAGTAAAGAAGGGGTCAAAAGAGATTGCGGAGATAATAAATTCTGTTTGCAAGGGATGTGGTATGTGCCTTCCTGTTTGTCCTGTTAATGCAATAGATCTTGTTTCATATTCTGATAAAGAAATTGAAAACATGATCTCTGCTCTCGCGGGACATAATATAAATATTAACTAACGGAGATTATCTAAGATATTGATTATGGAAGTTGAAAAGGGAAAAACCTTCAGGTACCTCAGGGAAAAACGTGAGGTAAGCCAGGCTGCAAAAGATAACCTTAAGCAATTTGTAAGGATAAAGAAAAATATTCTTGATGCTCTTAAGGAAAATGAAATGACCATTGCAGAACTGACACAAAAACTGGGTATGCCAAAGCATGAGGTGGTCTTTTACCTGATGACGCTCGTAAAATATGGCCAGGTACAAATAGGGACTATTGATGATATGGATGAATATTATACTTATAAACTGAAAAACTAATGGCTTCAATTAATACAGGATTCGGGAAGAATTTGAAAAAATACGGTGCATTTGATTTTAATGCCTGTTATAACTGTGGAACCTGTACAGCTGTATGCTCACTATCGACTGAAGATGATTCATTCCCGCGTGAAATGGTGAGATTGAGTGTATTAGGACAGGAAGAGAATATAACCTCATCCCTGAAACCATGGCTTTGTTACTATTGTGGCGAATGTACGACACATTGTCCTCAAACTGCACATCCCGGTGAATTGATGATGTCGTTAAGAAGGTGGCTTACCTCAAAATATGACTGGACAGGTCTTGCGGGTCTGTTGTACAAATCATTACCGGTAACTATTCTGGCTTTAATTTTTACAGCTGTTGCTGTTATTGTCTACAGTATTGTCAAGAATTTCAACCTTGAAGCGATAATGCATACAGGTCATAATTTTGAAATTATTGCTATTGCTTCCGTATTTGCATTGATTCTTATACCAAACCTTGCCAGAATGTGGTGGTTTACCGTGTTAAAACAAAAGACAAAAGTCTCTATTATTAAATATGTTAAGAGTTTATGGGACCTGATTCTACATATGTTTACACAGAAACAGGCTCTTGGTTGTGAGGATAATATATTCAGGTGGTTTGAACATTTTATCCTTGTTCTCGGTTACCTGACACTTCTTTTTACGACAGTTGTGCTCGATTGGTTTTCAAGTGAAAATCTTTTTATAATTATTCTTGGTTATGTGGTCAGTATAATAATATTTGTCGTAACTGCAGATTTTGTGTATGATCGTATAAGAAAGAAAAAGGAGATCAGCAGGTTTTCACAATTTTCTGACTGGATGTTTGTAGTGTGGCTGGCCCTGATGGGAATATCTGCTTTTGCAGTTCGTTTGTTTATTGACCTTGGATGGCTTGAAAAAAACCTCTGGCTTTATCTTGTCCATTTAATCATCCTTGTACAATGGGCCTTAATAATAGTGCCATTCGGTAAATGGACACATTTTCTTTATCGTTCTTTTGCCATGTATTTTGCCAGGATCAGGTCCTGAAAAAGCTGATTATCCTTTTTCTGCTATAATCTCAAGCTTTTTTCTGTCAACGATTTCGATATTTCTTCCGCTTATCCCGAGAATCTCTTCTTTTTCGAATTCCTTCAGGAACCTTATGGCACTTTCAGTTGATATTGATGCAAAGGCTGCAATATCATGCCTGGTAAGATATTTAAACAGATTTAATTCACTGAATTCATCAGATGTCAGATAAAGCAATGAGGAGGCAAGCTTACCACGCATCTGTTTATACGACATATTGGCAATTATTTCAAGCAGATGATTCTCTTTTTTAATACTGTTGGCAGTGACCTTCATAGCAAACTCCGGATTGATTTTTAATAGTTCTGATAATCCTTCCCGGTCAATCATGCAAATCCTGGAATCAATGAGCGCTGTCGCAGAGTAATTATATGTATTTTTATCAAAAATTGATGAAAAAGCAAGAAAATCTCCTGTTTGTGCAATCCCGATATTGATCTGTTTCTCTTTGCCAGCCTGTAAATACAGTTTTATTAATCCCTCAATAATGTACATAACATGAGGAGCAAATGCCCCCTGCTTAAAAAGAGTTTCCCCCGGAAGATAAACAAGTTGTTTCTTTTTGTCACTTATTATGTCCAGCTCTTCCGGGTATAACCGATTTGTATTATGGGTATCTTTTTTTGTTGTCATTTCTTTTAGACAATTCGCTTATCAATTATAAATTACGGAACAAATTTATCAAATGCACTGAAATTGAGATAAGAAAAAATAATTATCTGTTCAAGGGAAAAACCGCAGAGCGGTTTCATTAATAATTAATGCAAGGTTATCATCGATGTATTAGAACCACGGATTGGTTCCATCATGCTATTAAATGATATAAAATAAACTGTTAAATATCATGTCTGAACCTGAAATCTGAAGGGCGAATTTATTCAAAGGATTAATTCAGATTTTGTAATTTTGCATCCGGTTTTTAAGCAGATGCGGTAAACGTTTAAAGCTGTTAATCTGTTGTTATTAGAAACCAGGAATAATAACAAATTAAAAATTTAATTATGAAAATGTTAGAAACCGCTGTTCATGAAATTGAAACAGCAGCTGAACTTGAGAGGATAATAAATGAGAATGAAAATGTAATGGTTAGTTGTGGCCGTATGGGGCCCATGTGTATCCCCGTTTACGATGCAATGGAAGAATTGGAAGAAGAACGGCCAGATGTTAAATTTTATGTAATGGGATTTGATACTCCGGA
>CAZDOM010000130.1:0-104 GCA_964507015.1 uncultured Rikenellaceae bacterium
TCACACCGGCCGGGGTTAAGCCTTCGCTGCCACCGGAAGCTGTGGTTAAAAATTGTACTACAGGGGAAACATCATTATCGGTAATAGTATAGGTATAAACATCA
>CAZDOM010000130.1:204-6487 GCA_964507015.1 uncultured Rikenellaceae bacterium
GTAGTGGTAAATTGTACTACAGGGGAAACATCATTATCGGTAATAGTATAGGTATAAACATCATTTGTCCCGACATTTACTCCTGTCGACGGATTTGAAAGGGTTACGATTATTGTTTCGTCTGCTTCATCAAGAGCATCATCGGTAATATTAATAGTGATGGTGGTAGTTGTTGCTGGTGCTGTTATCGTTGCTGTTCCGCTGACCAGGTCGTGGTCTGTACCTCCACCAGTAGCTGTACCTGATACTGTATAGTCCACTGTCTGTGTACCCGAGCTCACCCCGTTGGTGATCTGAAGTGTCAGCACTACAGGAGTAACATCTTCTGCTCCGCTCGAAGAAGATACCGTGAAGTCTATGTCCCTGGTACCGTCATTGTCATTAATGGTATACGTGTGCTGGGTGTTGGTGCCCAGTGAAATACCTGCAGAGGGATTGGACAGGTTAAGGATAATTGTCTCTGATGATTCTTGTGTACCGTCATCTACAATGGCTGCAGATATGTTTGTTGTGACAAAACCTGCTGTGATAGTTGCTGTTCCATCTGCCAGGGTATAATCCGTACCGCCTCCTGTAGCTGTGCCTGCTGCGTTAATGCTATAGTCGACTGTTGTATTAATGCCAAGAGGATAATTAAGGGATACCTCTATGTTGGCAGGTGTGGCTGATTCCGGACCACTCGATGAGGTAAGGGTAAACCCGATAACCGGTTTTATACAGCCAATGGTTATATAATCCCCGTCACTGAAGGTAATACCGGTCTTTTCATAATATGAACCGTTTTGAATAAGAGGATACTGTGTAGCCCCTGATGTAAAATTACCGTCCCCGTCTTTCCATATAACATAGTGGGTATATCCTGCCGGTAGTGCCGGTAATGAAGAAGCCTGTACTGATATGGTGATATTCCCAACCGTGCTGCTTTCATCCAGCCTCCATTCCCTTGCCACTCTTTGAGAGTTGGAACCTGAATTGGGGTCTTCTGCCATTGTCCAGCTTCCAACATCACCTCCATCGTGTCCGAACAACAGGTAATCACCTGCCGCATCAAGAGAGGAAGCATTTGATATCTTCAGTATACCGGCCGACTGTGCTGCAGTGTGGTAGTTAGTTGCATCCTCATAACCTATCCCTGCTACATCTTCCCCGTTGGTACCCTGGTAAGAATATTTATCATTGGCTATTGTTATGCCATATTTACTGGCAAGGTAGTTCTCAATGATGATCCTCTGGGCTCTATTCAAGGCTCCCTCATATACTATCCAGTCGCCTATATCTCCTGTCATCATCTGTGTGCTCTGATCCTGACGTGCCCCCAATACCTGTGTCCCTCCCATTTTACTGGTTGCATCCCAGGTGCCGGTAGTGTGAACCGTACCATCTATATATACATTCGCTCCTGCATCATCCAGAACCCAGGTAAGAACCTCAGGCGTCGCCCCGGTGCCAATGGCTATCCCGTGCCATACTCCGTCCCAATAGGCCCCCGAGGTGTGGATGGCTGTCAGCCACCTCGCTGCATCGGTATTATCAAAAATATATGTATTGGATGTGGAATTTGTAACTCCAAACACCGTGTGATCACCTGCATTGGAAGTAATAGTTGTGCTGTTCAAAGCATCTCCTCCGTCAAATCTTACTACCGGGTGACCGTTAAGAATACCTGTTCTATATTTAGGCTGTTTGCTTATGGTTACCTGGGCGAAGTCATAACCGTTGCCCGAAGCATCTGTCCAGCTGGTAACTGCCGTACCATCTGCCTGGCTTAGATCATCTGCCTTTAACCATAATTTGTTGTTGGTGCTGTTCCCTACTCCCCCGGGGCCTGTAAAGCCTGTATCATCATTGTCGAGAATACTGAAAGTATGTGTCGTGTTGCCTCCTAAGGTGCCATTAACAGGATTAGAGATGGTTACCTCGATAGTCTCTGTAAGCTCAACTATCACATCATCAGTAATATCAGGACTGATATTGGTTGTGGTTGTCCCTGCCGTTATTGTAGCTATACCCGAAGCAAGTGTATAATCCGTGCCTCCTCCTGTGGCTGTCCCACCCGTTACATTGTAATCTACCGTAACATCCAGTGCTGATATAACCGACAGGCTGACTTCAAGATTGGCCGGAGATGTACCTTCCGAACCCGAAGATCCGGTAGTGGTAAATTGTACTACAGGGGAAACATCATTATCGGTAATAGTATAGGTATGCTGTGTGTTGGTGCCCAGAATTCCTTTAGACGGATTGAAAATATCAAAAATTATGGTTTCATCAGATTCTATATCTGTATCATCATTTATTGATATAATGATATTAGCTGAAATACTCCCGGCGGTTATTGTAATAGTACCATCAGTATATGTGTAATCGGTCCCTCCATTCGTGGCAGTACCAGTAAGAGCATCAGCATGGTCAACAGTCACATCTCCACCAACAATATAATTTAAATTAACTGTAAAAGATGGAGCTGCTATCGATTCAGATCCCGAAGAACCTGCAGTTGAAAACTCAATAACAGGTCTGACAACCGATACTGTTAAATAATCACCATCTGCAATATTTACTCCAGTTGCTTTGTACTGATTTCCTCCCATATCAGTAAGTACATAACTTGTTGCTCCACTGCTGAAATCACCGTCACTGTCAATCCATAATAAATAAAAATCATAATCAGCGTCAGGGGCAGGTAATGTTGCAGCATCAACTGTAATATCAACTGTGCCTGTTTCCCCAGTTTCATCAAACCGCCATTCTCTTTCTATTCTTTTAAGGTTGATATCACCGTCCGGTATCTCAGTATTTACCCAGGAGTTTATTGAAGAATTGTCATGTCCAAATAAAAGGTAATCACCATTATCCAAATTATCAGGATCATTGATTTGAAGAATATCACCTGATTTTGCATCCAAATTAACATTAAAAAAATCTTCCTGACCAATTCCTGTAACCTCATATGAATAGAAAAATCCAGGACCTATTTCTGTATCGTATGCGAAATGATCATTGGCTATAGCAATATTATATTTTGATGACAAGTAATTTTCTACAATAATCCTTTCAGCATTATTTAGGGCCAGATTGTAAATGAAAATTTCTGCCAACTCACCCTTCAATCTCATGGAAGGAGCAGTCTGATAAATGCCCCCTATATCAACCCTGGAAAGGGAATTAGTAAAACTGCCTGCAGCAATAGAGCCCAGGATGGTCCCATTAGAGTAAAAGATATGGTTGGTACCATTCATAAGATGAGTCTGGATGGCTGTATAAGGTATCGTTGTGATAGATGTAATATCATCGGTTCCATCCTTAACAAAACGTGAATACAGTGTGTTTGTGGATAGAAGTTCAGACATTCCGGTGTTATAGGTGACACCATTATTTATTTCGAAGGCTGCCTGATCATTATCTCCGGATTCATGACGGTAAACAACAAAAATTGTGGACTGATGGGAGTTCAATCCTCCAAAAATTCCTGAAAAAGATGTATTTGTAAGAATTTCTGTGCCATCAAAATAAACAGAGGGCCGGTTATTAAATATAGATGATGACGCAACAAACCCGGGCTGATCTGGAACGTTAGTTTGAGTAACATTATAACCATTACCACTCTGATCATGCCATTCCTGAATATTCTGCCCATCTGTAGCCTGTGTTATCCCTGCATCCGAATAAACTCCTTCAGAAGCTTTTAGCCATAACTTATTGGAAGTAGAATTACCAATGCCACCGGGACCATCCTGACCTGAAGCGGTTATAGTAACCAATAAAAAGGTCAGACTTATATAGAGGTATAGTATTTTTTGTATTTTAATTTGAAGGGTCCTCAATTTCAATATCCTTAGTTATAAAGCTATAACTTTAGCCACATGTTTGACACTTAACACTTTATAAAATAGTCGTTGCCATTCATTAAATTGGTACTAAAAATAACTTAATTTTTATTACATACTAAAATTTAAATTCTATTAATCTAATTTTAAGACCATCAGTAAATTCAATTAGTTGCATAAGTTAATCTTGTTAATCAGACTTTTAGTCACAGTTTTTCCACTGTTCGTAAAATATTACTAACAAAATAAAATATGTTCCTGATTAATAGGGGAATTACTTTATTATTCAGACTTGATTATCCTTACAATAAAAATCCCCAGGTTAAACCTGAAGAATTTCATTGAGGTCGGTGGCGGATTCGAACCGCCGTACCCGGTTTTGCAGACCGATGCCTAGCCACTCGGCCAACCGACCTTGTCAATTAAGTTTGGATTGCAAAAATAGTAAAAATATTAAATATAGTATTGTATGAAAATCTTCCCCCTCTCTCCCGGGAGAGGGAGATAGAGGGGGTGAGGTACTCCCCTCACCTGCTCACCACAACACTCACCGAATGAATCTTTCCGCCGACAGGAGGATTCATCTTTGACACTTTAACCGTTGCTTTCTTTATTCCATCCATCTCTGAATAAAGTGCATCCAGTATCCTTCCTGCAATATTTTCAAGAAGATGAGATTTCTTCTTCATCTCCTGCTTTACAACTTCATATGCCTGCTGATAATTAAGTGCATCTTTCAAACTATCACTTTCCATTGGTTTCTCCATATCCGTTTCAAGTGTAACATCAATCAGAAACTTGTTTCCAACAATCTGTTCCTCTTTGAAATGACCGTGAAAAGCGTAAAACTCCATTCCTTCTATTTGTATCAGTCCCATATAAGTCTTTTTGTTTTAATAATACATGTATAATTCATTCCGGGCTAAAGCCATTATTATCTGTATCTTGTATAACCTCGGACTTAAGTCCGAGGTTATTAATAAACCCCTTCACAGGACTTTAGTCCTATAAATAATTGCAAAAACATTTGGTTTATATTATAAACTAGTTTATATTTGCAATATATTTATGACTTCAAATTAACACATTTAAAAATAAACATTATTATGGAAAACGAAGAAAAACTTTTAACAGGTGAGGAAAGCCTTAAGATCATTACTGATATGATAAATAAAACCAAGGTAAACATAAGCCAGGGAAGTTTTCATCTCCTCTTCTGGGGATGGTTGATCTTTTTCTGCAGTCTGGGAGAATATATGCTATGGCAATTGACTGATTTTGCATCGCCCTGGCTTGTATGGTTATTAGTAATACCGGGTGTTTTTGTATCACTGATTTACGGCTTTGTGAAGGGAAGGAAAGAGGTTGTATTTACTTATGCAACATCTATTTATATCTGGACCTGGATGGCATTTTTATTTGCCTCAATAGTGTTATTTATTGTAGTATGGGAGAACATGCAATTTGTGGCACCTCTTATCCTTACACTGGCTGCAATGGCCTCTTTCATTTCAGGCATTATCATTAAATTCAGGCCCCTCATAATCGGTGCAATAACATTCTGGATATTTGCCCTGGTTGCTCATTTTGCTGGTCCCTCAATTGCTCCGCTGGCTGTCCCGGCAGCTATGCTTACAGGCTATTTAATGCCCGGTTATATTTTAAAATACAGGAAAAACCATGGCACAATTTAAGGATCTCGATCCGGTTCTCCATTCCCAGCTCCGGCTTGCTTTGATTTCTCTGCTGATAGGAGTGGAAACGGCTGAGTTTACATACCTGCAGGAAAAAACCGGGGCAACTGCAGGTAATCTTAGTATTCAGATAACAAAACTTAAGGAAGCTGGATATATAGAGGTAACTAAGAAATTCAGGAACAACTACCCTCTTACAATCTGCAGAATAACTCCCCAGGGACGACAGAAGTTTACTGAATATGTCAAAGCTCTGAAAGAGTACCTCAATCCTGACCAAAACCATAAATCCTGAAAAGAGTCTCTTGGTGAATCTTAGTGCCTTGGTGTCTTGGTGGCATCATTTTACAGCCACCAAGGCACAAAGACACGAAGTATCACCAAGGAAAAAATCATAATTTTAATGGTATGGACATAAATTCATCCTATTTTTGTAATCTTAAAATTATAACGGATGAGTGAAGAGACCATAAAGGGAAATGAAGAATCGAAATCCCCTGTAAGCTTTATTGAACAGTTTATCATTGAAGATCTAAAAGCGGGTAAAAACAACGGAAGAGTTCATACCCGGTTTCCGCCGGAACCAAATGGATACCTGCATATCGGTCATGCAAAAGCTATTTGTCTCGATTTTGGCATGGCATCTAAATATGGAGGAAAATGCAACCTGCGCTTTGATGATACCAATCCTGTTAAAGAGGAGACTGAATATATTGATTCGATAAAGGAAGATATTCACTGGCTTGGTTTCGACTGGGAAGA
>CAZDOM010000131.1:0-6454 GCA_964507015.1 uncultured Rikenellaceae bacterium
ACCCTGAAAGCCACCATATTATCCAGAGTAACACTATTGCCTCCTGAAATTGAGAGTTCCCGGGTTGATTCCAGATATGTAAGAGTCTGATTATCTGTATTATCAAGATAATCCGTCATATCAACCTCAAAAGCACCTGTTTTGCCTGTCACTGATAACTTATTCCCTACTAACTGCAGATCCTGTATTTCATTTTCCGGGTCAGCATCTGCATCATCTTTCAGCGTAGTCAGATCAACAGATGTACTACTTGTTAAAGCAAGAATATTATCAGTAGTGTTAAAGGTTAACTTCTGTTCATCAGTATTATCCAGATATTTATTCAGACTGACACCTGTTGATCCTGAATTCTTTGTAATTGTCAGTAGGTTATCTGCTAACTCAATATCCTGAATTTCGTTAACAGGGTCAGCATCTGCATCATTCTTGAGCTCGGTAAGGTTTACAGGAGCGCTTATACCCGAAATATTTAATATCCTTGAGGAGGGATCCCACGAGAGTGATTGTCTGTATGGCGAAAGATCCCACTCTGTTGCCAGTGAGTTACCTGTTATCTTCAGTTTATCAGAACTTATTGTAAGGTCCTGTATTTCATTTTCAGGATCACCATCTTTTTCTATTGAGGAAATCTTAACCTGGTTTCCTCCGGAGATTTCCAGGTAATCTGATCCATCAACATTAATAACAGAAAGGGTCTGATCGTCAGTTGCAGGATCACCGGGATCTCCCTTATCTCCCTGAATCCCCTGAGCTCCGGTATCACCTTTGGGTCCCTGTTCACCCTGGGGCCCCCGGGGTCCCTGGGAACCTTCCGGACCAGCGGGTCCAACAGGACCTTCAGGGCCGGGTTCAAGAGATCTTTTTGCAAAAAGAGCATATGGTACAGCAAGGAACTGCATTGTACCCATATCCATGAAGTCGTTCTCAAATTTCACTTCCACTTTAAGAAAATGGTATGCTCCTTCCCAGTTTATCTGAGAAAGTTCACCACATTCAGCATTCCCGGTTGGCACACCCTGACCTATAATCAGGGAAAAGACTCCAAACCTTGAGGTAAATACATCCTGATGAAGCTCCTGGTATACTATTGTTCCAAGCGGATCACTTTTTATAATTGAAAATTTTACACTTATTTTCCTGTTTACAATCTCGTTACCATAATTATCGCGGGCTACTGCCTGGTAATGAATACCAAGCGGTACATTATCCTGTGCAAAAAGAGCTGTGGTAATTACCAGAAAAGCTATCAACAATAAGTTTTTAATTATAAATCTTGAAGCCATAGCCTAAGGTTTTACAGTTTCTCAATCTTGAAAGTACGGTTCATAAAACCATCCCCACTTGAAATCCTGACAAGGTAAAAACCCCTGACATAATTATCCATATCGAATTGTTCTTTATGCCAGAACTTATCTATAAAAGTCAATCTGTCAGTATAAACCACCGTTCCGGTTATATTGATTATATCGATCTTAAATGTTCTCCCGGATTCTCCGAATAACTCAACAGTCAGAAAATCAGTTACAGGGTTTGGATAGACATTTGCACCTGTTCCCGGAGGTGCATCATCCTGAGAAAGTTTCATTCGGGGTTGCTGAAACCCCTGTGTGAAGATATACCAGGAACATTCTGTTACTTCAACAGCTGTTTCACCCACAGTCTGCGAATAACTAATATTGTCATCTGTAATTATCCCTGCAAGGGGAACAATTACCTGATGAGACAACTGCTGAGAAAAAACCGTTGTCCATGAAATCATTAATCCGGCTATCAGAATCCTTAATGTTTTCATCATCTTAAACCTTCGCAGGAGGCCAAAAATAATCAAATATTTGACAAATTAACATTTTTTGTTGATAAATGTGTTAATAACTTACTTGAATAATCGCGCTCTGTTTGGGAAATATTTCTTATAAGCTCTCCCCTTTTACTGATATTTTTCAATAATTTTATAAGATCTTTGACTAAAATGTATCATGCTTAAACCATATCTTTATCATAATCTTACCGAAGCAGGTTGTGATGAAGCAGGCAGGGGATGCCTGGCAGGACCAGTTACAGCTGCAGCGGTTATTCTGCCCAAATATTATTATAATCCTGTTCTGAATGATTCAAAAAAGCTTACACTAAAACAGAGAGTTTTTCTGAAAAAAGAAATAATGGAATCGGCTTTAGCATGGAATGTTGCTTTTGTGGATAATAGCGAAATAGATGAAATTAATATACTCAGGGCTTCAATAAAAGCGATGCATAAGGCTATTGAAGGTCTTGCAATAAAACCTGAATTCCTTCTTATCGATGGAAATAAATTCTTTCCCTATAAAGACATAAAACATAAGGCTATCATTAAAGGAGATGCTCTTTTTGCATCCATAGCTGCTGCTTCTGTACTTGCAAAAACTTTCAGGGATGAATTCATGGAAAAGATCCATACTGAATATCCCTGTTATGGATGGAATAAAAATAAGGGATATGCAACATCTCTTCACAGGAAATCAATACTCGAAAACGGTATTACTCAGTATCACAGGAAATCGTTTGCCCTTTTTAATACGCAAATGATAATTGCTTTTTAACATTCTCAAATTTCTATTAAAAAGTTATATTTGCCGTCTGATCAAAATTAATCCTTAAAATATATTATGAAAAAAGTTATTTCCTTTCTGATTATCCTCCTTCTTAGTTTCGGCTTTAAAGCGAAAGCTGATGAAGGAATGTGGCTACTGCCACTTATTGAGAAACTGAATATGGGTAAGATGACTGAACTTGGGCTGAAACTCTCAGCAGAAGATATTTACAGTCTGAATAAAGCCAGTATAAAAGATGCCGTTGTAATTTTTGGTGGGGGCTGTACTGGAGAAATTGTCTCCTCAGAGGGTCTCATTCTTACAAACCATCACTGTGGCTATGATCTTATCCAGTCACACAGTTCAGTAGAATATGATTACCTGAGAGATGGATTCTGGGCAATGACAAGAGACGAGGAACTGCCAAATCCGGGACTTAGGGTTACCTTCCTTGTAAGTATCGAGGAGGTTACTGACCAGATACTGGCAAATGTCACTCCGGAAATGAGTGAAAGCGACAGAACATCTACAATAAATAAAGCCAGGGCTGCTATTGAGGAAAAAGCAAAAGAGGGCAATAATTACAGGGCTTCCGTCTCATCCTTCTATGGCGGAAATTACTTCTACCTTCTTGTTTATGAAGCATATAATGACGTAAGACTGGTTGGGGCACCTCCCTCTTCAATAGGGAAATATGGTGATGATACTGATAACTGGGAATGGCCGCGTCATACAGGTGATTTTAGCGTATTCCGTGTATATTCAGGACCAGACGGGAAACCGGCTCCTTTTTCCAGTGATAATATTCCTCTTAAACCCAAGTACTGGCTCCCAGTATCAATTAAAGACCTTAACACAGATGATTTTGCCATGATACTCGGCTATCCGGGGGGCACACAAAGATACTACACATCATACGAGGTTAAGGAGATAATGGACATCACAAATCCGAACAGGGTTAAAATACGAGGTGTTAAACAGGAGATCTGGCTCGCCGATATGCTTGCAGATCAGAAAGTTGATATCCAGTATGCCTCAAAATATTCCCGTTCATCAAATTACTGGAAGTATTCCATAGGACAAAATAATCAGCTTAAGAACCTTAATGTTATAGCAAAGAAAGAACAAATTGAAGAGCAGTTCAATAAGTGGGTAAATGCAAATCCGGAACGCAAAGGAAAATATGGAGATGCGCTCAACTTAATAAAAAGTTCAATTGAAGGCAGGTCTGACTATCAAAACGCCTTACAGTACTTGAATGAATGTATACAGGGGTGTGAAATTCTAACATTCAGCCGCCTCACGGGAAGGCTCACTGAGGCCCTCAGATCAGGAGATCAACAGCAGATTAATGAGGCCGCCAGTGAACTAAAACAGAGAGTTGGTGAAATATATAAGGATTACAACCCTCCAACGGATCTCAAATCAACCAAAGCAATGATTAAACTTTACAGGGAAAATATTTCAGCAGAATACATTCCGGATTTCTATACTGAAGTGGTTGACAAAAAATTCAAAGGCAATATTGACAAGTTTGTAGACAAAATGTTTGCAAAATCAATATTTGCCAGTGAAGCAAAAATGACTGCTTTCCTTGATAATCCTGATCTTAAAACCCTTGAAAATGATCCTGCTGTTACTACTTTCTCTTCCATAGGTAAAATAGGCAGGAGTGTTTCAGAAGAACTTAGCAAATACAGTCCGGATCTGCAAAAAGGACAGAGACTATGGGTATCAGCTATGGTGGAGATGACACCGGATATAATCCATTATCCTGATGCAAACTTCACTATGCGTCTTACTTACGGAACAATACAGGACTATGACCCGAGGGATGCCGTAACCTATAAACATTATACAACACTCAAGGGTGTTATTGAAAAATATAAACCGGGTGATTATGAATTTGATCTGCCGCAAAGACTTATTGATCTTTATAACAATAAGGAATATGGAAGATATGCTTCCCCGGAAGGTTATATGCCGGTATGCTTTCTTACAACCAACGATATAACAGGTGGAAACTCAGGCAGTCCTGTACTTAACGGGAATGGCGAACTGATAGGTCTTGCTTTCGATGGTAACTGGGAAGCCATGAGTGGTGATGTGGCATATGAACCAGAAATTCAGAGAACTATAGCTGTGGATATCAGGTATGTCCTCTGGATCATGGATATCTATTCAGGTGCCGGTCACCTCGTTAAAGAGATGACGATAAGGGAGTAGGATAAGACCCGAAAATTCACAACAGCCGGATCTCTGATTTCAATCGCTATTAGACTCTTTATAATCAATACAGGTATCCAACTGCCTCATGGCATTTAAAGTAACAATATATACTGATGGAGCGGCCAGCGGAAATCCTGGCCCCGGAGGCTATGGTGTAGTATTGATCTCAGGAAAACACAGACGCGAAATATCTCAAGGCTACAAACTAACAACCAATAACAGGATGGAACTTATGGCAGTTATTGTCGGACTGGAAGCACTGAAAAATAATGGTTCAGAGGTTACCGTATATACTGATTCCAGGTATGTTGCCGATGCTGTTGAAAAAGGATGGCTGTTCCAGTGGGAATCAAAAATGTTTAAAAAGAAGAAGAATCCTGATCTCTGGGTAAGGTTTCTCAAGGTTTATCGAAACCATAAAGTCAGGTTTGTGTGGATAAAAGGACACTCCGACAATAAGGAAAATGAACTCTGCGACAGGATGGCTGTGGAGGCGTCATTAAGACCATCGTTATTGGATGATAGTGGTTATCAGGGCGATACGGAAGAAAACGAATTGTTTTGACTATAAGATTAATCAGGTTTTTTTTGTCAATATAAAATAATTGGTGCATTTTTGTAAAAATGCTTGCAAATGCAAACACTTTATATTGAAGAAACAGAAAATACGCCCGAAATTAATTTCTCGCCGGAAAACAATGTTTTCCTGATAAGAGGAACATCCTCCCCCGAAGATGTACGTGCATTATATTACCCGGTTATTGAATGGATTAAAATATTTATTGATGATATTCTTGAAGGAGAGTATAAGAAATTCGATAATAACAATCCCCTCAGTTTTCAGATTGATATGTCCTATTTTAATTCATCATCTGCAAAATTTTTCTACGATATATTCTGTGAGCTTAAAAAAGCAACTTCATCAGGCATACCTATTGTCGTTAAATGGTTTTATGATGAGGAGGATATTGATATGAAGGATGCAGGAATTGATATCTCTCAACTGTCAGAACTCGAGTTTACTTTTGTTCCGAAACCGAAAGAGATATAATGAGAGGACAAAAGGAACTCTACTATCTCCTTGACCAGCTTCAAATAAAGTACGATTATGATGAGCATCTCCCGGTTGCAACAATAGAGGATGCTATTATCCACTGGAAAGATTACAATTCAGGAAGATGTAAAAATATCTTTTTCCGAAATCATAAAGGTAACAGACATTACCTGGTAATCCTTGAACATTTAAGGCAGCTAAATATACATGATCTTGAAAAACGGCTTAAACAGGGTAAGTTGACCTTTGCATCGGATAAACGTCTGATGAAATATCTTGGTGTTGAGCCCGGATCAGTTTCTCCCTTTGGACTTATTAATGATAAAACACATCATGTCCACCTGTTTATTGATGAAAAACTAAAAGAATATGAGCGTCTGGCTTTTCATCCAAATATTAATACTGCCACACTGGTTATATCGAGATCCGATTTCCTCAGGTTCCTCGAATATGTGAGTAATTCCTATGAGTTCATCAGACTGTATGATTGATCCTCATTTGACCCCCCAACCCCCCTAAAGGGGATTGTTTTTTGACCCCCCAACCCCCCTAAAGGGGGGCTATAAACCCATTGTAATAAATTGATATATAAATATTTAGATTT